>DBME01000317.1:0-2602 GCA_002298155.1 Holophagaceae bacterium UBA706
ACCGCCCAGGGCGGTTCATCCGACGATTTCCAAGAGGGGGCCGATGTGATCGGGGCTTCTACCATACGCAAGGAAGGCCGGGCCAAGGTGCTCGGCACGGCCCGCTATACCGACGACCTCGACCTCCCGGGCGCGCTGCACGGCGTCACGGTGCGCTCCCGCCATGCCCGCGGGGTGCTCAAGGGCATCACGTTCCTGGACGGGGTCCCCTGGGACGAGGTCACCGTGGTCACCGCCGCCGACATCCCCGGCGCCAACACCGTGGCCTCCCTGGTGGACGACCAGCCCTTCCTGGTACCCGTGGGGGGCGTCATCGCCCACCCGGAACAGCCCGTGCTGCTGCTCGCCCATGCGGATCGCATGATGGTGGAGAAGGCCCGCCGGCATGTTCGCTTGGAAGTCGAGGAGCTGCCCCCGGTCCTGGACATCGAGGCCTCCCTGGCCTGTGCCCAGGTAATCCACGGCGAACGTAACATCCTCAAGGAAATCCACATCGACAAGGGGGACCCCGATGCCGCCTGGGCCCGGGCCGCCCACATCATCGAAGGGGCCTACCGCACGGGCGCCCAGGAGCAGCTCTACCTGGAACCCAACGTCATGATCGGGAACGTGGAGAAGGATGGGGATTCCATCCAGGTCACCGTCTCCGGTTCGCTGCAGTGCCCCTACTACGTGCATGACGCCCTGAAGATGCTCTTCGGGCTGCCCGAGGACAAGGTGCGGGTCGTGGCCCTGGAGATGGGCGGCGGCTTCGGCGGCAAGGAGGACTACCCCTCCCTCATCGCGGGCCATGCGGCCCTCCTGTCCCTGAAGAGCGGCCTGCCGGTGAAGATCGCCTACGACCGCGAGGAGGACATGGCCGCCACCACCAAGCGCCACCCCTCCCGCACCTTCATCAAGGCCGGCTTCGACGCCCAGGGGCATCTCGTGGCGCTGGACATCGATTTCGCCCTGGACGGCGGGGCCTTCACGACGCTGTCGCCCGTGGTGCTCAGCCGCGGCGCCATCCACGCCGCCGGCGCCTACCGGTGCGACGACGTGCGCATCCTGGCGCGGGCGGTGGCCACCAACACACCCCCCTGCGGCGCCTTCCGCGGCTTCGGCGCGCCCCAGAGCCTTTTCGCCATCGAACGGCACATGGACGTATGCGCCCGGGTCATGGGCATGGATCCCATCGAGCTCCGCCGCCTGAACTTCCTGCGCAAGGGCGACACCATGGCCACCGGCCAGCTCATCCGGGACGACCTGGACCTGGGCGGGCTCATGGACCGCGCCATGGAGGAGATCCATTACCGGGACCTGCAGAAGGCCTATGCGGTGCGCAACGCCTGGGACGACCCCGTCAAGCGGGGCGTGGGCCTGGCGGTGTTCATGCATGGCTGCGGCTTCACCGGCAGCGGCGAGGCCCACATGGCCTCCGTGGCCGGCGTGGAAGGCCTGGCTGATGGCTCGGTCGCCGTCCTGGCGGCTTCCACCGAAATGGGCCAGGGCAAGAACACCGTCTTCTGCCAGATCGTCTCCGAGGCCCTGGGCGTGCCCATCGACATGGTGGACATGGCCGCGGTGGACACGAAGTTCGTGCCCAACAGTGGTCCCACCGTCGCCTCCCGCAGCACCATGGTGGTGGGCAAGATCCTGGAGGACGCCGCCCGGGGCCTGCGCCAGACGCTGATTCAGCAGGGCTTCCTTTCCGAGCCCTTCACCCCCGCGGATTTCCGCGCCGCGGTGGCCGCGGCCAGGGAGAAGCACGGCACCCTGCGCTGCTACGGCCAGTTCAAGGTGAACCCCGAGTCCACCTGGGACGACAAGAACTACCGGGGCGACGCCTACCCCAACTACTCCTGGGCCTGCTACGCCGCCGCCATCGCCTGCGACCTGGTGACCTTCGAGGTCAAGGTGGAGGACTTCGCAGCGGTGCAGGAGGTGGGCCGGGTGGTCAATCCCACCCTGGCCACCGGCCAGATCCAGGGCGGCGTCGCCCAGGGCATCGGCTGGGGCCTCTGGGAGGAGGTCACCTTCAAGGAAGGCCGCATGGCCAACAACCAGCTCACCAATTACATCATCCCCACCGCCGCCGACCTGCCCCACATCCGGGTCGCCTTCCTGGAAGGGGGCAACCTCTTCGGCCCCGGCGGCGCCAAGGGCATCGGGGAACTGCCCATGGACGGCCCGGCCCCGGCCATCGTGAACGCCCTGCGGGACGCCCTGGGCGACCTGCGCCTGGACGAGGTGCCCATGACGCCCGAACGAATCCTGAACCGTGTGGAGGAGGCGCGCCATGCCTGAGACCATCCTGCTTACCCTCAAGGTCAACGGCGAACCCAGGACCGTGGAGACCAACCCCATGGCCCGGCTCCTGGACGTGATCCGGGAGGAGCTCCGCCTCACCGGCACCAAGGAGGGCTGCGGCGAAGGCGAATGCGGCGCCTGCACCGTCCTGCTCAACGGCCGGGTCGTGAACAGCTGCCTGATCCCCGCCATCCAGGCCCAGGACGCCGAGCTGGTCACGGTGGAGGGCCTGGCCCAGGGGGACGAGCTCTCGCCCATCCAGGACGCCTTCCTCACCCATAACGCCGCCCAGTGCGGCTTCTGCACCCCCGGC
>DBME01000317.1:2631-7485 GCA_002298155.1 Holophagaceae bacterium UBA706
CTGGCCGGCAACCTCTGCCGCTGCACCGGCTACTCCAAGATCCTGGACGCGGTGCAGGCCGTGGCCCGCCAGGGGGAGGTCCGCCCGTGAGAGCCTTCCTGCCCGACTACCAGATCAAGGCCCCGGGTTCCCTGGCCGAGGCCCTGGGCATCCTGGCCGCCGAACCCGGCGTCTGGACGCCCATCGCCGGCGGCACGGACCTCATGGTCCTCTACAACGCGGGCCGCCTCCAGGGCCGCAGGCTCCTGGACATCTCCCGCCTCTACGAACTGCGGGGCGTGAAGGACGATCCCGGGTACCTGGCCCTGGGCGCCCTCACGACCTTCACGGAGATGCTCGAGCAGCGCGCCGTGCACCAGTTCTTCCCGAACCTCGTGAAAAGCGCCCGCGCCACCGGTGCCCTGGCCATCCAGAACCGCGGCACCCTGGGCGGCAACATCGTCAACGCCAGCCCCGCCGCCGACACGCCCCCGGCCCTCCTGGCCTACGGTGCCGAAGTGGAGCTGGTCTCCGTGCGGGGCTCCCGCCGGATCCCCTACGAGGCCTTCCACCGCGACTACAAGAAGATGGACCTGGCCCCCGATGAGCTCCTGGCCTCCATCCGCCTGCCCAAGCCCCAGGGCCTGGGCTACCACTTCTACCGCAAGGTGGGGACCCGCCAGGCCCAGGCCATCTCCAAGGTCTGCCTCGCGGCCTATGCCCGCATCGAGGACCGCGTCGTGGCGGACCTCAAGGTGGGCCTGGGCTCCGTCGCCCCCGTGCCGGCGCGGGCCTTCCGGGCCGAGGCCGTCGTCCGCGGGCGCTCCCTGGACGCCCTGCCCCTGGCGGAGGCCCGGGCCGCGATCCTGGAGGACATCTCCCCCATCGACGACATCCGCGCGTCGGCGCACTACCGCCAGGTGGTGACCGCCAACGTCCTGGCCCAGATGCTGCTAGAGCTGGGGAAGGTCAGGACGGCCTGACGGCCTTGAGCGCCAGGGCCATCCTGGCGCAGGCCTCGTTCTGCTCGTCCACGTCATGGGCTGCGAAGCCCAGGCAGATGTAAGGGATCTCCCTGCGGTTGAAGTCGTACAGCGAGCCCGGGTAGAAGACGACCCCCCGGGCGCCGCAGGCGGCGATCCAGGCCGACAGGGGGACGGACTCGTCCACCCGCACCCACAGGGAGAGGCCCTCCCGGGGGTTGTGCACCTGGATGGCGGGATGGAGGTGGAGCAGCAACCGGTCCACCATGCTGTCCCGTCGTTCGTCCGTTAGCTTGCGCACCCGGCGCAGGTGGCGGTGCACCTCGCCGTCCCGCAGGATCTCCTCGATGGCGGCCTCCTGGACCTGATTGCCGGGCCAGTCCACCAGCTGGCGCTGCATGGCCATCTCCTTGATCACGCCGGCGGGTCCGGCCAGGAAGCCCACCTGGAGGCCCGGGGCCAGGATTTGCTCCAGACCGCTGAAGTAGATGACGCGGCCCTCGGCATCCTCGCTGGCCAGAGGCAGGCTGGGGTGCTTCTCGTGGTGGAAGCCCAGCCAGGGGTCCGCCTCCAGGATCCGGAACCCCTTGGTGCGGGAAAGCTCCAGGATCCGTTTGCGGCCCGCGGCATCCAGCACCGCCTGGGTGGGATGGTGGGGGTTGGAGGACAGGCAGAGCAGCCGGATCGGTTCGCGTTCGAGCAGCGCCTCCAGGGCGTCCACGTCCAGCCCCCGGGGCCCCACGGGCACGGGGTGGAGACGGGCCCCGGCGGCCCGGAACGCCTCGCTCACGCGGAAGAAGCCCGGGTCCTCCACCGCCACGCCGTCACCCGGCGCGAAGAGGGTGCGGGAGACCAGGTTGAGGGTGCTCATGAGGCCCCGGGTGAGCACGAGGTTTCCCGGATCCACGGCCAGGCCCCGCATGTCCCGAAGCATCTTGCACAGCGAAAGGCGCAGGTCCAGCAGCCCCCGGGGGTCCCAGGCCGGCTGGAGGAGGCGCCCGGGATGGAGCTTGAGCACCCTGCCGTAGGCGCGGTGGATGGCCGCGGTGGGCGCGTTGCGCAGGTCGGGCTGGTCCGGGATGAGCCGGAAGGAGTCCCGGTCCGTGGCCCCGGGCTGGAAGAACGCCTCGCCCGGGGGCGAGGGGCGCTTCCAGGATGCCGAGTCCACCGCCGAGATCCCGCCTTCGGCTTCCAGGGCCACGGGCATTTCCATGGCCACGAAGGTGCCCTTGTCGGGGGAGACCTCGATCCATCCCTCCGCCAGAAGCTCGCGGTAGGCCGCGATGGCGGTGTTGCGGTTCACGCCCAGCTGGTCGGCCAGGGCGCGGGTGCCCGGAAGGGCCTGGCCGGGACGGAACCGGCCCTTCCGGATGCCTTCCTCGACGGCGCGCACGAGCTGGAGGTAGAGGGGCTCCTCCATGCTCCGGTCCAGGGTTATGGCCAGGTTCCAGTCAACCAAGGGGCGGCTCCGCGCGAGGAGAATCAAGGATCGGTCTGAGGGTGGACCCCGTCAATCAATATCCGCCGCCGCCACCGCCACCGCCGCCGCCGCTGCCCGCGGGCGCGCCGTAGCTGATGGTGCCGAAGAGCCCGTGGGTCTCGCCCCCGGGACCGGCAGCGAAGTAGAGCTGGTCGGCCATGCCCGCCGATCCGCCGTTCCCGAAGACGATGCCCCAGAGGCCGGACACCGCCACGGGGGTGCCCGAGGCGTTCGACAGCTGGCCCATGGCCACGCCCGTGGTGGCGTTGTAGGCCGTAATCCGCCCGTCGCCGAAGTTGGCCACCAGGAGTGCGCCGCCGAAGGTTCCGAAGCCCATGGGAGCCATGGACAGGCCCCAGGGCGCGTTGAGCAGGCCCTGGGAGACCACCCGGCCGGAGAGTGTCCCGTCGGTGTTGAAAGCGTTGACGTAGCCCAGGCCTGCCCCGGCCACGGCGCGGTTGGAACCGTCGTGCTGGGCATAGGTGACGTAGAGCTTCGTGCCCAGCAGCTGGATGTTGAAGGGGTAGTAGCCCGCGGGGATGGTGGCGTCCTGGAAGGCCGTGGCGCCCAGGCTGGCCGCAGTGTAGGTGCCGTCAAGGACGTCGATGGTGCCGCCGGCGAAATTGGCGGCGTAGAGATAGTTCACCGATCCCACCGCGCCCAGGGCGACCCCGGTGTAGACGGCGCCGGACCCGGAGTTGTCCTTGCGCAGCACCGCGTCGGTGCCGGTCTTCCACCCCGAGACGGTCCCGTCCAGGGAAACGAAGATGAACAGGTCCGCTGAGAAATCGGCCGTGCCGTTGTAGACGACGCCCGTGGGACCCTTGGCCGCGGCGCCCGCGGCGAAGGGGATGGCGACGGTGATGGGGGTCGCCGGGGCGACGCCGTAGCCGTCATAGACGGTGGACGTCCCGGTGCCCTGGTTCGCCACCCAGAACTTCGTCGCCGGGCCGTAGGCGAGGCCCCAGCCGTTCACCAGGTTCGTGTCCTGGTGGGCCGAGGTGGCCTGGTCCGCCACGTAGCCGGTGACGACGAAGCCCGTGGGGGGCGTGGTCATCCCGCCACCGCCTCCGCCGCCCCCGCAGGCCGCAAGCACGGCAAGACCGGCCAGGGCCGCACTTCTCATGACAATTCGAATGCCAGCGTCCATCGCAACCTCCCAAGGTTGGGCACGGAGGGAGGCTCCCCCCGATGCCCCAGGATGCGGGCGGGGCCCGGCACCAGACAGATCCGGTTTGAAAAAGCCGCCCCATCCGGTGGGGTCCGGGGCGATGATGGTAGGGTCTTCCCAGGTACGAAAATGGCCTTCCTCCGCTGGATCCCCATGCTGACCTGCACCCTGGCCCTGGCACAGGAGCCCTTCCCCGAGGAGCGCCCCTCCCCCTGGGTTCCGCGCTGGGAACTGGATTCCCGCATGGAGCGCATCGCCGGGATCCTTGGCGACGGCCGGATCCCCATGGGGGACATCCAGCGGGCCGGGGTCCAGCTGCGCCTCCGGTGGAGCGCGGAGTGGGCGGGCCTGGAGTGGGTGGGGGGCATCCGCTCCGCCGTGGGTTCCGACGGCAACAGCAACAACATCCCCCGGTGGGACCAGCAGCCCTCCAACGGCACCCAGCTGGACATGGCCCACGCGGACCTGACGGGACTGTCCGCGACGTTTTTCGGCCGGGTGCGGGTGGGATTCCAGGACCTGAACCTGATCACCAGCCAGGCCGTCTGGGATCCGGACCTGCGGTTCCTGGGCGTGGGCGCCGGGGGCGGCTGGCGGTCCGGTATCGTGCGGGAGGCGGGGCTGCGGGCGGCGCGGGGCCGCGTGCGCACGGTGTACGGCGGCAGCGACCTGGATCTGGGCGTCCTGCAGGCGGTCCTGAAGCTGGAGAGCGGCCCCTTCGCCTGGACCTTCCACGCGGACCGGTGGGACCTGGGCTGGATCGCCGACGAGGGCCGCTTCCAGGCACCCGATTTCCGGTCCACGGGCCACCAGGTCCTGATCCTGGACGGCATCGGCGGTTCCGCGGTCTGGGAGGGCGCGCTGCCCCTGGAAGTGCGGTGGAACGGCTACCGGGAACACCGGACCCGGGAGACCAGCGAGGAATTCCAGGTCATCGCCGGCAACCGCGTCCGCCCCTGGCGCCCCCAGGCCTCCTTCACCTGGCAGCGTCTTTCCTCCACGGGGTGCCTGTACCCCCTGAACAGCGACCAGTGGTGGTACTACCGGGGCGCCAAGGGGCCCCGGTACGAGGTGGTCCTGCCGCTGCCCCGATCCTGGTCGGTCTCCCTGACCTACCTGCGCCAGAGCATCCGGAGCACCTCCATGGTGGCGGCCAAGACGATCCTGGGCGTGAAGCGGAATTTTTAGCTGCCTGTCTACTTACTCCTGGGGTGCCTGAAACCCTGGAAGGGGGGGCTGAC
>DBME01000381.1 GCA_002298155.1 Holophagaceae bacterium UBA706
GTCGAACCCTTCCCCACTTCGCTCTCCACTTCGATCGTGCCCTCGTGGGCATCCACCAGCGCCCTGCAGATGCTCAATCCCAGCCCCCATCCCATGCTGGCGTCCGCCTCACGCCCCTGATTGAACGGCTTGAACAGCTCCGCCGCGCGCCCGGATTCGATGCCCCGGCCCGTGTCCCACACTTCCAATATCCACTCCCCGCCCGCGACCTTCGTGCGGATGCCGATGGTCCCCGGCGGCGGGGTGAACTTCAGCGCGTTCTCGATGAGGTTGAAGAGCACCTGCTGCATGGCTTCCGCGTCCACCAGGATCCAGGCCGTCTCGGCGCCGGGGTCGAAGGACAGGCGCGTCTGGAGGTCCTTGGCTTCGGCCTTCACCTGGAGCGTGTCGGACAGGCCTTCCAGGATCTCCGTGGGGTGGCACACGCGGAAATTGAGGCCCTCGGTGATGCTCTCGGCGCGGCTGCCGTCCAGGAGGTGCTTGAGGAGGCGCTCCACCCGCTGCGCTTCCCGGCCCACCACCTTGAGGGCGGTCTTGCCGGAATCGGTGAGGTCCTCGCAGTCCTCCAGGCGGTCCACGGAAAGCAGGATCGTGGTGAGCGGCGAACGCAGGTCGTGGGTGATGGTGTTCATGAGCTGGACGCGGCCCTCCAGGCTGCGCTTGAGCTGGTGGTGAAGCCGCTCCAGGGACCGGTTGCGCAGGGTCAGCTCCTCCGTGCGCTCCTGCACCTTGGCCTCCAGCATCCGGGCACGCTTGCGGATGGCCTTGACCCGCACGTTCACCAGCATCAGCACGGCGCAAATGCCGGCCAGCACGTAGGCGCCCCGGGCCCAGATCGTCTGGTAGAACGCGGGCCGCACCAGGATCCGCGCCATGTCCGACTCCGTCCACCCCGAGCCATCGCTCGCGCGCACCTTGATGGGGAAGCCCCCGGGGCTCAGGCCGGCGATCTGGAACAGGCTGTTGGTGCCCTCCACCGGGCGCCAGGCTCCGTCCACCCAGACCTCGTAGGAGGGCGCCTCGGCGATCATGGGCCTGGGCGAATCGAAACGCAGGGTGAGGGTGCCGGGGTTGGGAGGCAGTTCGATGTTCACCGGCAGCGCGAAGGACACGGCCTTCACCGTGGCCTCGAGGATCTTGGGCTTGGGCAGGCCGGAGTCCGGCAGGTCCGAGGCGGCGTCGAGGATGCACACGCCCCCCACCATGCCGATCCACAGGCGGCCCAGATGGTCGCGGATCACGGCGGAATCCGACGTCTCGTTGGACAGGAGCCCGAGGTTGCGGGTGATCTGCAGGACGCGCGTGCCGTTGCTTCCGCTGCGCAGGATGGACAGCCCCCGGGCGTGGCCCACCACCAGGTCGCCGTTGCCCAGGCGGGAGATCCAGCTGACCCGGCCGTGGATGCGTCCGTTGACCGCGCCGTAGGTGTCGCAGGGGCCCTCCTCGCCCAGGGGGAAGCCGAAGACGCCATCGCCGCCCGTGCCCACCCAGAGGTCGCCGGAAGGGCCGCGGTAGAGGCAGGAGATGGAGCGCGTCCCCACCGGCGATTGGCGCAGGGTGGGCTGGAAGTTGCCGTTGCGGAAGTCGTACAGCCCGAAGCGCGTGGCCACCAGCACACCGTCGCCCCGGGGCACCGCGGCCATGATGGCGGATTCGCCCACTTCCGTGGGGGCCGGATACTTCGCCACGAACCGTCCCGACGGCTCCAGGATCACCAGGCCCTGCTCGACGGTGCAGACGTAGAGCTTGCCCTGGTGGCTAAGGAGCGACGAGATGAAGACCCCTTCCAGTTCCTTGGGCCCCTTGCGGATCCTGCCGTTCTCCCAGATGGCCAGCCCCTGGAGCGTGCCCACCCAGAGGCCGCCGGCGGCCCGGGGGACCATGGTCCACACCTCATGGCTGGGAAGTCCGGCCTCCTGGTCCCAGCGCCCGATGATGCCCTTGCCCCGCTCCCAGAGGTGGAGGCCCGAGGTGCTGCCGATGAACATGCGGTCCGGTCCCATCGCCTCGAAGGCGAGCACCGTGCCCAGCCCCAGGTTGATTCCGGTGCGCGGATCCTTTTCCAGGCAGAGCAGCCCGGGCACGGCCTCGGCGAGGAGCCCCGCGCCGTCCGTGCCCAGCCAGAGGTTGCCGCGGCTGTCACGCAGCAGCGCGGCGACGCCTTCCTTGGGCAGGCCGTCGGCGGCCGTGAGGACCCGGGGAACGCCCGCGGGGCTGCGCAGGTAGGCCCCGAAGGCGTCCAGGGCCACCAGCAGCTCCCCCTGGGGCGTGACCTGGAAGCTGCGCAGCCGCGCCTTGCGGTCGAGGCCCGGCAGGGGATCCTTGACCCACTGCATGCCGGGGCCCAGGCGGTAGAGGTCGTCAGCCGACAGGGCCCAGGTGTGCCCCGAGGCGTCGGTGTGCACGGAGCGGAAGCGCGACTTCATGGGCCCGGGCAGGTTGCCCGCGGTCAGGGTGTGCCCGTCCCAGCGCGCCAGGTGGTCCTTGAGCGAGGCCAGCCAGATGCCGCCGCGGGCATCCAGGGCCATGGAGAAGATGGGCCTCGCGTTCCAGCCGTCGGGCAGGTCCACGGGCTCGAACCGCGCGCCCTGCTTGCGGAAGAGGCCCACGCGGGTCCCGACGAGGATTTCGCCGCCGGCCCCTTCCAGCAGGCAGTTGACGGTGGGGACCGTGAGCCCCTCCGCCTCGCCGTAGTGCTCGATCCGTCCCCCCAGGATGCGGTCCACGCCGCCTTCCAGGGCGCCCACCCAGATGCCCCCGGCGCGGTCCTGGGCGAGGCAGGTCACATCCAGGGCCTTCAGGCCCTCGTTGATGCCGAAGTTCTGGAAGCCGGAGGCCCCGACCCGGGCCACCCCTTCGGACGTCCCCACCCACAGGAACCCGTCCCGGTCCTCCATGATGACGCTCACCTGGCTTTGGGGAAGCCCGTCGCGGTCATCGAAGTGTCGGAATGTCTGGACTTGGGCTCCGAGAATCCCGCACAGGAAGGCCATGGCCAGGCCCTTGAGAAGCCTGGATGCCGCCAGAAGGCCTGAGGGCCGGGGGACACCGTCGTTGACCATGCGTGACCCAATGTAGCCGACCTGAGAGCCTTCCGGGCAGGAAAAGCCAAGCAGAGCGAGGGCCAACGCCCCCGGCGAGGAAAACCTGGAGGGGGGTCTTGACACGTTAGTCTAAGACACGCATATTTTCTTCGGTTGTTGGAGCCATCCGCCGGGGCCCAGGCATCCATGGATCCAACCCCATTTATTTCAAGGAGAACGCCATGAACCTCATCCGCCGTGAAAACCGCACCACCCCCACCGCCATCGCCCCGGCCTTCGAGCCCCTTGGCCTCATGAGGAACTTCCTGCGGTGGGACCCCTTCCGCGACCTGGACTTCAACCTGGATCTCCAGACCGCCTTCACGCCCTCCTTCGATATCCGCGAAACGCCCGAGGCTTACGTGTTCGAAGCTGACATGCCCGGCATCCGCCGCGAGGATCTGGACATCAACCTCACGGGCAACCGCATCACCCTCACGGGCCGGCGCGAGGCCCAGGCCCGCAAGGAAGGCGAGAACTACTTCATGCAGGAGCGCTCCTACGGCTCCTTCAGCCGCTCCTTCAACCTCCCCGACGGCGTCGACCCCGGCAAGGTCACCGCGGATCTGAAGGACGGCGTGCTGACCCTCTCCCTGCCCAAGGTGCCCGAGGTCCAGCCCCGCAAGATCGAGGTCAAGATCGGTCGATGAGCACCACGGCCTGCGAAGCCAGGCCTTCGCCACGCCCCGTGAAGCCCAGCTTCTCCGTGGTGGTGGCCTTCACGTTGAGATCCTGGGGCGCGAGCCCCAGGATCGGCGCGATGCGCTCCCGCATGGCCTCCCGGTGGGGGGCCAGCTTGGGGCGCTCGCCGATCAGGCACACGTCGGCGTTCACCACCCGCCAGCCGCCGGCCCTCAGGCTCTCCATGACCGCTTCAAGCAGCCGGGCCGAGTCCGCGCCGCGGTAGGCGGGATCGGTGTCGGGAAAGTGCTGCCCGATGTCGCCCAGCCCCGCGGCGCCCAGCAGGGCGTCCATGAGGGCGTGGAGCATCACGTCGGCGTCGCTGTGGCCCAGGAGACCGCGGTCGTGGGGCACATGGCAACCCATGAGCATCAGGGGCCGCCCCGCCCCCGGCTCCGCGAACCGGTGGACGTCGAAGCCCTGGCCCACCCTCATTTGGCGGGGCCCTTGATGCGGAACTCGTCGGTGGAATTCTCCACGCTGCGCGACGGCAGCGCGCCCGAGGTGTCGGGCAGCACGACGGTGACCACGGTGCCGTGGCCCTCCTCGCTGGCCACCTCCACGGTGCCCCCGTGCTCTTCCACGATCTTCTTCACGGTGGCCATGCCCAGGCCCGTGCCCTTGCTCTTGCCGTGGCTGAAGAACGGCTCGAAGATCCGCTTGAGGACCTTCCTGGGGATGCCCTTGCCGTTGTCGCGCTCCACGATCTCCACGGCGCCGGCCACGCGTTTCCATTCGAGCGTGATGGTGCCTCCGGTCTGCCCGTCCAGGGCGTCGATGGAGTTGGCCACGAGGTTCTCCACCACGCGGGCGAAGCGGTGCTTGTCCAGGTTGGCCGAGCAGGTGTCGCCGGTGCACACCAAGACGGCGCCGGCCTCGGAGGCCCGCGGCTGCAGGGGCTCCAGCAGGGCGCCCAGGTACGAGGCGAGGTCCACGGGTTCGCGCTTGGGTTCGCGCACCTTGGCGTAGTCGAGGATGTCCGCGCTCAGGCGGCTGAGGCGGTCCACGGCGGAAAGGATCTGGTCCAGGTGGTGCTTGCAGTGCTCGTCCTTGACCGTCGTGCCCAGGAGCTGGGCGTGGCCGGCGACCACGAACAGGCCGTTCTTGAAGTCGTGGACGATGGAACTGGCCACCTGCCCCACGGTGGCGAGCACCTGGTTGCGAAGGTTCTCCTCCGCCAGGCGGGTGCGTTCGATGGCGATGGCGCACAGGGCCACGATGGCCTCGAAGGTGGGGCGGTCCACCGGCTCGCTGACGATGCGCCGGCTGTCCAGGTAGACCACGCCGATGCGCTCGCCCTGCACCTGCAGGGGCAGGCAGAGGATGGTCTTGAGCTGCAGGTTGATGACCGACTTCTGGGCCATCAGGATCTCGTCGTTGGCCACGTTGTGGATCCACACCGCGTCGCCCTGCTCGAAGACCTTGTGCACGCTGCTCATGGAAAGGTGGATGTCCTTCTCCATGTTGGCGCCCAGGTTGCGCTGGACCTTCACGACCAGGTCGCCCTGCTCGGGCATCATGATGAACCCCCGGTCCGTGCCGGAGATGTTCAGGAGGCGGTCCATGGTCTGGTCGAGCAGGTCGTCCAGCTCCACCTCGCCCGCCAGCAGGCCGGCGGTCTTGAGGATGGCCTGGAGGTTCACTTCCGAAGCGTAGGCGGATTCCGCCCGCAGGGTCAGGTAGTAGGCGCCGTCGGCCACGCGCACCGTGCTGCCGGCCTCCCAGGGCATGCGGGTGATCCGCTCGTCCTTGAAGAAGGTCCCGTGGGAGGACGTGAGGTCCTCCACCCACCACTTGCCGTCCGCGAACTCGATCTTCAGGTGGTTGCGGCTGACCATGCTGTCCGAGAGCACCACGTCGCACTGGCTCTGGCGCCCGAGGATCATGATGTCCTGGGCCGGCACGGCACGCTCGAACCCGTGGCGGTCGCGGATCGATATGGACGTCCTCTCAGCCACGAATGCCCCCTGAACCCCAAAGTATAGAGGAATGGCGGCGGCGGCACTAGACAACGCTGACCCGCCGTGAGGCAATCTAGGCATGGACCACCTCCGCAACCCCGATCTCGACCCCTCCCTTCCGGAGGAGCCGTTCGAATTCTCCCTGCGGCCCCAGCGGCTGCAGGAATATATCGGCCAGGAGAAGGTCAAGGCCCGCCTCGAGATCGCGCTCCAGGCCGCCAAGGGCCGCAAGGAAGTGCTGGACCACGTCCTCCTTTACGGCCCTCCCGGCCTGGGCAAGACCACCCTGGCCCACGTCCTCGCCAACGAGATGGGCGCGCCCTGCAAGGTGATACAAGCACCCGCCCTGGAAAAGAAAGGCGACCTGGCCGCCATCCTCACCAACCTGGACGACGGCGAGTTCCTCTTCATCGACGAGATCCACCGCCTGGCGGCCCCCATCGAGGAGATGCTCTACTCCGCCATGGAGGACCGGAAACTTGACATCCTCATCGGTCAGGGCCCCTCGGCCCAGACCCTCAAGGTGGACCTGCGCCCCTTCACCCTGGTGGGCGCCACCACCCGCGCCGGCCTCATCAGCAAGCCCCTCCACGACCGCTTCGGCATGGTCCACCGCCTGGACTACTACACCCGCGCCGAACTGACGATCATCGCCGCCCGCAGTTCCCAGCTCCTGGGCGTGCACATGGCCCCCGAGGGGGCCGAGGCCATCGCCCGCCGCAGCCGCGGCACCCCGCGCATCGTGAACCGCCTCCTGCGCCGCTGCCGCGACTACGCCGAGGTCAAGGGCGACGGCGTGATCACCGCCTCCATCGCCGACGACTGCCTGGCCCTGCACGAGGTGGACCACCTGGGCCTGGAAGGCCTGGACCGCGCCTACCTCGAAGCGCTGTGCGTGAAGTTCCGCGGCGGCCCCGTGGGCGTGCGCACCCTGGCCGCGGCCTTGGGGGAAAGCGACGGCGGGGCCCTGGAGGACCTGGTGGAGCCCTACCTCATGCAGATCGGCTTCCTGGACCGCACCCAGCAGGGCCGCAAGGCCACAGCCGAAGCCTACAACTACCTCGGCCTCACGGCGGGATCCCAGGGACCGCTCTTCTCCTAGTAGGGCTTTGCCGGCGGATTCTGGATGCGCGCGTGGGGGATGACGACGATGTCGTCGTACTGCGGGTCCAGGAGCACGGGCGCCTTGGCCGGGTCGCGGGGCCAGGAGTTGAACGTGTAGCCGAAGGAGACCTTGGCGCCCGAGCTCGTCTCCCGCACCAGGTTGAAGGCCACCACGCCGCCGTTGAGGTCGTCCAGCTCGAGGGTGCGCACGAAGGGCTTGGCCATGCCTTTGTAGCCCAGGATCTTGCCTTCGAACTTGGGATAGAGGATGTAGTCGGTGCCCTTCATGAGGAACACGGCCTTGCCGCCGGGCTTGAGTACCGCCATCTCCTCGAGCGGGAAGTTCTTGTCGCCGGTGCTGCGGTACACCGCCAAGGTGCCGGATTCCTCGCGGCCCTTCTCGTTCTTGTCCCGGTCGGCGAGGGCCAGCCGGTAGTCGCCCGTGCTGGCGTTGCGCACCATGATGAAGTTGGTGTGCCGCTTCAGCTCGGGCAGTTTGATCTTGAGGTAGCCCTCCCGGGCCTTGTCCTTGAGGGCTTCAACGCCGTCGGGGACCTTCTCGGCCACGTAGCCCACCCCCGCGGCGGTGAGCTCCACCAGGGCCGTGAGGGCGCGGTCGATGAGATAGAACCGGATGAGGTCCGAGGCGAGATCGTCGGCCGACGCCGCGACGCAGGTGACGGCCGCCACGGCCAGAAGGGTGGAGCGGGTGCGCAGGCGGGACATCGATGGCTCCCGGGAACGAGGCACGGTGCGCTTCACCGTGCTGGATTAATAATTAATTGGAATATAGGTGGGGAAACCGGTTCGTCAATGACGCCGGTTTCCATAAAACAGAGATTGTTCAGACTTTGAACATGCCCGCGTGCTCCTTGAGGAGTTCGGAGATGCGTGCCAGTTCATGAGACGTTGCGGCCACCTGCTGGCTCGTGGCGGCCAGTTGCGTGGAGGCCGAGGCGCCCTGGGCGAGCCCGCCCGCCACCTCCTCCACCAGGCGTACCACCTCCTCGGCGGTGCGGGCCTGCTCGCTGGAAGCCTGGGCGATCTGGGCCACCATGCGCGAAGCTTCCTGAACCTCCTTGCGAATCACGTCCAGCGTGTCCACCACGGCGCCCACCTGCTCCTCGCCGCTCTTCACGGCCTCCTGGGAGCGGGTGATGAGGCCTTCGATCTCCCGGGCGGAGGCCGCGGAACGCTCGGCCAGCTTGCGCACCTCCTCGGCCACCACCGCGAAGCCCTTGCCCTGGCCGCCGGCCTTGGCGGCCTCGATGGCGGCGTTCAGCGACAGGAGGTTGGTCTGGCGGGCCAGTTCCTGGATCACACGGATGGCCTGGGCCATCTGTTCTGTTGTCTGTTTCACGGCGCCCATGGCCGACCGGGTGCCCTGCCCCACTTCCGCGCCCTCCAGGGCCGAGGCCACCGCGATGTCCACCACCTTGCGGGACTGGTCCGCGTCCTGGCTCACGGCCTGGATGGAGGAGGTGAGTTCCACCATGGCGCTGGCCATCTGTTCCGTGCGGCCCCGCTGCATTTCGGCGCCCTGGGCGATGTCGGCCGTGGAGGCCGACACCTGCTCCGCCGCAGCCGACAGCTCCGCGCTGCCGCTGGCCACCTGGGCGGACTGTTCCGCCACCGTGCGGAAGACCCCCCGCAGCATGCGGTTGTAGACGTTGAAGGCCCGGCTGGTCTGGCCGATCTCGTCGGCGCCCAGGGCGGGCAGCTCCAGGGTCAGGTCGCTGTGCTCCATGCCCGCCAGCATGCCCTTGAGCCCGCCCACGATGGGCCGCGCCACCCGGAGGCCGGCGCCGAAGGCCACGGTGACCGCCGCCGCCAGGAAGAGGATGCTGCCCAGGAGCCGGTTCCGGAACGAGTCCGCCGAGGCCTTGAACGACTTCTCCGCCTCCTCCAGCTGCAGGTCCACGAGGCTGCTGACCTTGTCGGTGAAGGGGTCGATGGCGGGATACATCTCGGTGATGGTGAAGGCCTCGATGCCCTTGGCGTCCTGGGCGGCGAGGAGGGCCTGCAGGTGCGTCACCGCAGCGTCGCAGCGGGCCTTGAGCACCTTGGCCTCATTGGCCAGCCCCCGTTCGCGGTCGTCCATGTAGGTGGCCAGGTAGGCGTTCCACTCCCGCTCCAAGGCCGTGAGGGCCTTGGTGACGCGGGTCTGGGCCTCGGCGGCGGTGATGTTTCCGTTGCGGGTCTTATGGGAGGTGTCGACGATGCTCACGGCGAAGGCGTCGGAGACCACCTTGAGCTGCTTGAGCGGCACGATCCGGTCGGCGTACACCGCCTGCTGATCATGGTTCGCGGCGGCCATGCCCCCCAGGCCCACCACGGCGATGGCCACCACGATGAACAGGAACCCCAAACCGATCAGGGACAATTTGCGGGCGATGGACATGTGTCCTCCATAGCAGACGAGCAAGAGGCCCCGGAAAGGGGCTTCTCATGACGTGAGCTGATCACCAGCAGGGGTTGGGCCCGGGCTAAATGAACGCAGGTCAGGCTTGCTGGGGATAGTTGATGATACCAATTTACTTCATAAAGACGACATAAAAATGGTGCATTCATGCATTATCCGAACGCGCCTGGGTCCCCACCGAACCGGACAAACGGCTAAAAACACAGCTAAACCGCCGCCCCGATCCCCCGAAAACAATCTAGACAAAATTTTCTAGACAAACTTTTCTAGACCTGTTTGTCTAGGTTCAAGCCGGAGCCCCCCATGCCCAAGACCCCCAAGCCCACCCCCGCCGAACTGGATCTTCTCCGGGTGCTCTGGCGCCTGGGCCCGTCCACGGTGCGGCAGGCCCACGCCGAGCTCCAGAAGGACCGGGAGGTGGCCTACTCCGCCGTGCTCCGCCTGTTGCAGATCATGCACGGCAAGGGGCTCCTCCTTCGGGACGAATCCGAGCGTTCCCATGTGTACCGTCCGGCCCAGGCCCAGGATTCCCTCCAGACGAGCCTCCTGGGCGACCTCATCCGCAAGGCCTTCGCCGGTTCCGGCAAGGCCCTGGTCCTGGCGGCCCTCAAGGGCGGCCACGTCACCGAGGCCGAACGGCGCGAGATCGAAGGCTACCTCCGGGGTGAGGGAGAAACGCGATGAACGCCCCCCTCCACGCCCTGGTGGCGGCCCTGGGCTGGACCTTCTTGGACTTCCTTTGGCAGGGGACCCTGGTGTGGCTCGGCACGGCCGCCGTGCTGGCCCTCCTGCGCTCCCCCCGGGCGCGCTATGCCGTGGCCTGCGCTGGCCTGGCGCTGTGCATGGCCCTGCCGTCGGCGGGCCTCCTGCGCCGCCTGGGCGGCACAGTCCAGGGCACGGCCCTGGTCGTGGTGGTGGAACCCACGGCATCCGCCCCACGTCCCGCCCTCCCCGAGGCGCGAGCCTCCCTCGCCACCCGGGCCCAGGCGGCCCTGGGTTCCCACCTTACCCTCGTCGTCGAACTGTGGGCCCTGGGGGCGACCCTGCTGGCCCTGCGCATGGCCCTGGGCATGCTGTGGGTGCGCCGCGTGGGCACCCGGAACGCACGGCCCGCCGACGCGGCCTGGACCTCCCGTCTGGATCGTCTGACACGCGCCCTGGCGCTCACCCGGCGCGTGGCCCTGCGCATCTCCGACGCGGTGGACTCGCCCATCTCCTTCGGCGTCCTGCGTCCCGTGATCCTCATTCCCGCGGCCCTGGTCTCGGGCATGGATCCCCTGCTCCTGGAGGCGCTGCTGGCCCATGAGCTGGCCCACGTGCGCCGCTTCGACTACCTCGTGAATCTTGTACAGACGGCCGTGGAGATCCTCCTCTTCTACCACCCTGGCGTGTGGTGGATCTCGGGGCGGATCCGCACGGAACGTGAACTCTGCTGTGACGAACTCGCAGCCGGTGCACTGGGCGAACCGCGGCGCC
>DBME01000327.1 GCA_002298155.1 Holophagaceae bacterium UBA706
CGGTGGGGGATGCCCTCACCGACCTGCTCGCGGCCGCGGCGCGCCTGCCGGATTCCTGCCCCCTGGGCGGGGACGGCGGCGCCGCCGCCCTGGCCGACTTCGATCTGGCATCCCAGATGACCTGGCTGTTCCCACCGCGGCGGGCGCCAGGTTCACCCCCAATGGCCGCGCTTCTGGAAGGAGCGGTAGATGAAGCCCATGACTGAGCAGGAACTGCGGGCGGCGGCGGGCGATGAGCTCGTGGACGCCATGAAGAACCATATCGTCCAGCTCAAGGCCCAGAACATGGACGCCGAGCAGATCAAGGCGGAGCTCGCCACGAAGTTCGACCTGGACAGCCTCGGCAGCGTGGGCAGGCTCGTGCCCATCGGCCTGGCAGATGGGCCTGACGCCCAGTAGGAAGGCGGTGGCGGCGGGGAGCCCGCTCCCCGCCGTCCATCAGTCCTTGAGGCCTTCCAGCAGGTAGAGGTTGGAGGGCAGCTTGACCAGGTTCGCTGCAACGACCTTCCCATCCGCGGAAACGAAGGGGTTGGTCAGGATCTGGCCCATGTCCTCGGTCGTCAGCGTAAGCAGGTGCTGGCGCTGTCCGGTGGCGACATCCACGGTGGAGATCTCCCTGGGCAGGGCTCCCTGCCTCCACACGAAAACCCGCCGGGAATCCCGGGTCCAGCCCGCGGTGAATTCGCCCTTGGCCAGTCCCGGGATGTCCTGGGGAATCCGGTCCGGGGCCGTGAGGTCCACCAGCACGAGCTTGCGGTTCTCCTCGGCGACAAGGTAGCGGCCGTTGGGCGAAATCCGGATCCAGTCCGCGCTGCAGGTCACCCCTTCCGGGGAAACCGGCTTGGGTTGGCCGCCCTGGAGGTCCAGGAGCCAGACGCGTGAGGGACGCCCCGGTACATGGCCGGCCGCGAGGATCCCGTTCCCGTCCGCTGTCCACTGGATTTCGATGATGCCAGCGAGTTGCGGAACCTCCATCTGCCGGGCCTGGCCCTGGGGTCCCGTGGGCATCAGATGGATGGCGGCCCGTGAACCGGGTGCCACCACCGCCAGCCAGGTTCCGTCCGGCGAGAGGCTGCCGACGCTGCCCCGCCCCAGGAAGGTGGGCAGGCCGCCTTCCACGGAGCGGGAATAGAGGGTGGGGTCCTCCTTGCCCGGCTGGGAGGAGGCGAGGGCCTGGATGAGAACACGGCGGCCATCGGGGGAGAGGCCGAAGAGGTTGCCGCCGCCCCGCACCGAAAGGTCCTGGGGCTGGATGTCCGGGCGCCAGACCCGGATGCTCGTTTCCACCCGGGCTTCGCTCAGGAGGAGCCGGCCCGCGGTGTCGGCGTCCTGGATGGACCAGCCGCCCGGGATCTCGCCCACCTTCCGGTCCGCGCCGTTGACGGTGAAGGCGAGGATCTCGGTGGCTCCCCGTTCGGTCCTGAGGGCCGTCACGGCTTCGCGGCCCCGCCAGGCGAGCCCCTGGAACCGGCCCCTCCGGGGCAGGGTGCGGAGTTCGCCCGAGGCCAGGTTCAGGAGGCAGAGGGCATAGTCGGACTGGTTCAGATCCTGGTGGGCGCATTCGAGGAAGGCCAGGTAGCGGCCGTCACGGGAGAACCTTGGATTGCTGAGGTAGGTGCCCCTTTCCAGGCGCACGGTGCCGGCGGGGCATTCCAGGCTGAACCGGCCCGCGACGCAGCGCACCACGGCCAGGTCCCCCGTCGGCGAGAAATCGGCGGACACCACGTCCTGGATCATCGCCCGGGGCGCGGTGCCCCGGCCGACGGCCAGTGCGAGCGTGCCCCGGAAAAGTTCGAGCGAGTCCAGGTCGCGCTTGGGTTCCAGCTGGACGGCCCATTCGCCCCGGGTGGACACGCCGAGGAGCCTCGCGGGCGCCTCTCCGGCGATGGTCTCCTCCAGGTAGTCGATGCGCAGGGACAGGAGCTTGGGGTCCCCGCCGCCCTGCAGGAGGTCGTAGACCACCTCGAGGCCATCGTTGCTGAAGCGGGCGCCGCCGATCTCCCCCCGCTGGAAGGTGAGCTGGCGGAACCGGGGCGGCCCCGGTGGCGCCTTCGTCAGGAATCCGCCCAGGAACACCAGGGCGGCCACCGCCAACCCGGGCACCCACCACCGCCACCGGCTCGCCGCGAAACGCCGCCACGGAGCCAGGGCCGTGGTCCGATCGGGCACGGTGCCGCTCCATTGCGACAGGCCTCGCAGTGCGAACGCCAGATCGTGGGCGGAATGGAAGCGTCCCTGGGGTTCCTTGGCCAGGCAGGCCTCCAGGACCCGCTCCAGCGCGGGCGGAACCTGGATGGCCGGGTCCATGGGGGGGACCTCCTCCTTCAGGATCGCGCTGAGGACTTCCACGCTGGTGGGGCGCTTGAAGGGGCGTTCGCCGGTGAGCATCTCCCACAGGATCACGCCCAGGCTGAACAGGTCGCTGCGGCCATCCACCACCTCCCCGCGGATCTGCTCGGGGCTCATGTAGGCGGCGGTGCCCATGAGGAGGCCATCCTGGGTCTTCAGCTCGCCGGCGATGCGGGTGGCGGTCTCCTCGACGTTGCTGCGCTGGGGGGTGGCGATGCCGAAGTCGAGGACCTTGACGTGCCCCAGTTCGGTGATGAAAAGGTTGTCCGGCTTGAGGTCCCGGTGAACGATGCCCTGGTTGTGGGCCGCGGCCAGGCCGTCGGCCACCGCCGCCGTGATTTCGGCGGCCTTGCGCCAGGGCAGGCGGCCCCGGCTCAGCCGGTTTCGGAGGGTCTCCCCGGAGAGGAGCTCCATGACCAGGTAGGGGTGTCCGTCCTGCTCCCCCGCGTCGAAGACCTGCACCAGGTTCGGGTGGGACAGGGAGGCGAGGATGCGGGCCTCCCGCTGGAAACGCCGGAGGCGCTGCACGTCCTTGGCGAAGCCACTGGGCAGGACCTTCACGGCCACATCCCGGTCCAGGTTGGGGTCGTGGGCCCGGTAGACGTCACCCATACCCCCGGATCCGATCAGGCCGAGAATTTCATAGTTGCCCAGATTGAAACCCGACGAGAGGGACATGGATCAGACCGAATCTATAGGGTGAGGCATTTCACAGGTTACCAGATGATCTCGGGTTTCATCATCTACCTGGCCAACCTGCTCGGGTTCTTCTGGTTCGATGTGATCTGCGGCGTGGCGGTGGGAATCGGTCTGCCCATGCTCCTGCTGGAACTCCTTCCGTAGCGCAGGATCACCGCGGTGATGAATCGCTTGTTGCATGGCGCCGGGTTGTCGCGTTGTATCTCGTTGAATATATGGATTTGTTCGAAATTTAGCTCAAACTGCATCCACCCCTTCAGGCCTTCCAGCCCGGTCGATGCCGGGTCTTGACATGCATCACTGACCCCCGGCCCGGGTCCCTCCATCCTTCCCTATGCGCTTGCGGGGACCTGGCCGATCGCCCCACCCCCCCCTTGCCACCCTTGGAGACACCGGACCGCCCATGGACGTTCCAGACGACGGCCTCACCCGCTCAGCCGACAACCCGACCGCATCGGAGATCACGCCGCTGCAGCCGGGGGACTGGGTCGGGCGTTACGAAGTGGAGGCGCTCCTGGGCAAGGGCGGCATGGGCGCGGTCTACCGGGTGCGGGACTCGGTGCTTGAGCGCACCGTCGCCCTCAAGGCCATCCGCCTGGGCGAGGAGGGGGATCCGGCAATCCTAATGCGCTTCCGGCGGGAGGCCATGGCCCTGGCCCAGCTGAACCACCCCAACGTCTGCCAGGTGCACGACTGGGTGGAATGGGGGCGGGAGGCCTTCATCGCCATGGAGTACGTGGAGGGCGAGACCCTGGGCGCGGCGGGCCCCTCCATGGGAACCCAGGCCAAGCTGCGGGCCCTGCGCGCCATCGCCGGGGCGCTGGAGGCCGCCCACGCCAAGGGCATCGTCCACCGCGACCTCAAGCCCGCCAACATCATGGTGGACGGCAAGGGCCGCATCAAGGTGCTGGACTTCGGCCTGGCGCGCTTCCTCGAACCCGGCGAGACGGCGCCGGACCTGCCCGAAGGGGCCGTCCCCGGCGTCTTCCCCGAGGACCACCCGCACACGTCCATGCGGCCTCCCGAGGACGACGATCCCACCCGTCTGTCCGGTTCCGTCACCACGGGGAGCTCGAGGGACTCGCTCACCATGGTCGGGTCCTTCATGGGCAGCCCCATCTACGCCTCGCCCGAGCAGTGCGCGCGGTACGCCGTGGGGCCGCCCAGCGACATCTTCTCCATGGGCCTGGTGGCCTGGGAGCTGCTTCTGGGCGACCACCCCTTCCCGGGAACGGGCGCCGACCGCATGGCCGCTGTGGTGGCCGGCAAGATGAAGTCCCTTTCGGGACGCAAGCTGCATCCCCGCATGGCGGCCCTGCTGCGTTCCATGCTCGCGCGGAATCCCCAGGACCGTCCCACCGCGGCGGCGGTGGCCGAGGTCCTGGACCGGCAGCTCAAACCCTTCCCCGTGGCCGCCTGGATCGCCGCGGGCGTGGCCACCCTGGCCATGGCGCTTGGGTTCGCCTACGAGTCCTACAGCCGTGGCGTGATCGGGGACCTGGTCAAGGACCGCCCGCCCAGGGTGGTGGTGCTGCCCATCCACAACGGCACCGGCGACCCCGGCCTGGGCCCCCTGGCCGAAGTGGGCATGACCGAGCTCATGGGCACCGCCCTTCGGGGCTCCCCGCGCCTGATGGTGGTGGACGGCGAGGCCCTGAACCGGGCCTTCGCGTCGCTGCGCCTGGACCCCGGCAAGCCCCTGAGCCCCGCGGCCCGCGACCAGATCCTGGACGCCCTGGGCGTCCCCCTGGGACTCGAAGGCGCGCTGGACCGGGACGTGTCCACCGGTGCCCTGCGTTTCCGCTACGCGCTGGTGTCCCGCTCGGGCAAGGACCGGTACCGCGGAGAGGCCTCCCTGCCCGCGGAGCGTGCCTCGGCGGCCTACGATCTGGTGGAGCGCGCAGCGGCGGAGATCCTCCGCAAGGTCGATCCGCTGGGGGGTGCCCCGGCCCGGGGCGAGGCCCCGCCGCCGGAAGCCTTCGCCGCCTACGCACAGGGAAAGGCGATCTTCCAGAAGGGCGATTTCAAGCGCGGGGAAGCCCTGTTGGCGGAGGCCGCCCTGAAGGCTCCCTCCTATGCCCCGGCCGTCACGGCCTACGCTTCGACCCTGCGCCGCCTGGGCAGCGACCGCGCCCTGCCGGTGGCCAACTGGGCGCTCATGGCCGCCCGGGCCACGGGCGACCGCTGGGCGGAAGGGCGTGCCCTGGGCATCAAGGCCTACCTGGCCCGGGACCGTGGGGACCTGGATGAATCCGTCGCCCTGCGCCGCACCACCCTGGCCCTGGCGGAATCCCTGGGCGATCTGGACGGGGCGGCGGTGGCCACCAACCACCTGGGCCTCATCGCCGCCGAACGGGGCCAGGACGCCGAGGCCCAGCGTCTCTACGAGCGAAGCCTGGAACTCTCCCGCAAGGCCGGCGACAAGACCTACGTCGCCCTGGCGCAGATCAACCTAGCCAATCTCGCCATGAAGCGCGGCGACCTTTCCACCGCCCTGGCCCGCTACCAGGACATCCAGGAGACCCAGGCCGCCATCGGCAACCGGTTCGGCGAGGGCCTGGCCCTCAACAATCTGGGCGTGGTGGCCCTGACCACCGGCGACCTGGACCGTGCGGCGGAATACCTGACCCGGGCCCTGGACCAGCGCACGCTCCTGGGCGATCTGGCGGGACGCGCCACGACCCAGCGCAACCTCGGCATCCTCGCCCTGATGAGGGGCGATCTGGTCCAGGCCCGCAGCCTCTACGAACAGGCCCTGGGCACCGCCCGGGAGTCCGGCATCCAGACCATCGTCGCCGAGTGCCGGTTCTGCCTGGGCGAGCTGCACCGCATGCAGCAGCGCTTCCCCCAGGCCTGCGAGGAGTACCGTCAGACCGCCGAGCTCCTGGCCAACGGCGCCACCCCCATGGTGCGCACCGCCGCCCTGGCGGGGCTGGCGGAGTGCGAGGCCCGCCAGCGGCCCGCGCGGTGCCGTGAAGCCCGCGCGCGCCTGGAGACACTGGATCGTTTGCGTCTGGACTCACCCTACATGCACCGGGCCTGGGCCTGGGTGCACTGGGCTTCCGGCGACCGGGAGAAGGCCCTGGCTGAACTGGAACGCGCCAAGGCCGATCCCACCCACATGGCACCCGAGATCCGGCAGGAGCTCGTCGAGACCGAGGCGCGGATGCGCAGGCATTGACTTCCCGGATGCCGCACGGCTAGTCGTTGAGGCAGCGAAGGGCATTGAGCGTGCGAGGGTACCCCACATAAGGAAGCAACTGCGTGACGACCGCCACCAGGAGATCCTTGTCATTTCCCAAGCGCATGTTGCCTTTGATGTGTCCCATGAGCTGGGGTTCGCACCCTCCCAAAGCCACAAGCATCGCGAAGGTGAGCAGTTCCCGCGTCCGCAGGTCGAGGCCCCCCCGGGTGTAGTAGTCGCCGAAGCAGTTGGCGGACAGGTGGTCGTTGATGTGGCGCTGCCCGGCGGGGGTCGCCTGGTGCATCGCCTCGATCATCGGCCCGAAGATTTCCACCTGCGCGGCCAGCCCCGCCGCGTGGCGGGTGGCAGGGGTGGTGGTGGAAAGCCGCTCCAGGGGCAGCTTCACGCCCAGATCCGTGAGGACCTGGTTGGTGGCGTGGAGGAAATCGAAGACCTTTCCGATGCCGCAGTAAGGCACGGCCTGGTAGACGATCTCCTTGATCTCCACGGGTGAAACGCCGACGTTGAAGGCCCCCCGCACCATCACCCGGAACTCGCCCAGCGCCTGGCTCGCGATGAGGGCCGCGAGGATGGTCATGAGGCGCGTCCGATCGTCCAGGTCACCGTGGACCAGCACCTGGTCGAAGGCGAAGTTGTCAAAGAATTCGATGAATTCAGGGTCCGTGATTTTGAGGGTGGACCGGTGGCCCGGAAACAGCTTCTCGTGGTTGCGCTGGGCGGCTTCGCTGATGCTCATGGCCGGACCCCGGGGGTTTCCAGGCCGAGGCCCTTGATCCAGCCGGCGATGGCACCGCCGGACTTCTGGACGGCGCTGCCCTTGATGGCCAGGCCCTTGAGGACCGTGGCGCCGGGGCAGGCCTTGCGTATGTCGCCTTCGCTCCCGCCCAGGCCGCTACCCTCGTGGGTGCAGAAGGGGACGAGGGTCTTCCCCTTGAGGTCATGGGCCTCCAGAAAGGTGAAGACCACCATGGGCATGGTGTTCCACCAGTTGGGATAGCCGAGGAAGATCACGTCGTAGGCGTCCAGGTCGCCCAGGTCGGCGGCGAGGGCGGGTCTCGCCTTCCGGCGCAGTTCATCCTCGGCCACTTCGGTGGCTTCCTGATAGTCGGCGGGGTAGGGCTCCCGGGTTTCGATGTGGAAGGTGTCGCCCCCCGTGACAGCCTGGATCAGGCCCGCGGCCACCTCGGTGTTGCCCACCGGCAGATCGACGATGCTGCCGCTGACATAGTTGGCGCCGCGGCGGGAGTAGTAGGCGATGAGGATCCGGGTCATGGCTGGAGTCCCGTCACGTTCAATATGCCATTTCCCAACGTTCGCATCTTCATGGAAGCTCCTGAATGCGGTCGGGCCTTTCCTCAGGCCTCGGCCAGGTTTCCCGCAAGGCCGCCTTCGCGAAGCCTGGCGATGTCCTTCATGGGCGCGCTCCCGAAGAGGCGCCCGTATTCGCGCGTGAACTGCGACGCGCTGGCGTAGCCCACCTGACGGCAGGCGGTGCCGGCGTCCATCATGCGGGAGAGCATGAGCCGCCGGGCCTCCTGGAGGCGCAGCACCTTCTGGTACTGCAGGGGACTCATGGAGGTTACGGACTTGAAGTGCTGGTGGAACGTGGAGGTGCTCATGTGCACCAGGGCCGCCAGGCGCTCCACGTCCAGGGGGCGGTCGAAATGTCTGCGCACCCAGGAGACGGCCTCGGCCACCCGCTGCATGCGGGAGCCCTCCTGCCCGATCTGCGCCACGCGGGCGCCGATGGGGCTGCGCAGGAGGCGGATGTAGATCTCCTCCACCACCAGGGGGGCGATCCATTCCGCGTCCTCGGGCTGGGCCATGAGCTCCACCAGCCGCGCCGCCGCCTGGAGGATCTCCGGCTCGGAGGGGGCGATGCTGATGGCCAGGTTCCGCCGGGTGGGGGGCAGGCCGGCGGGGTAGACCTTGAGGGTCAGGTCGGCGATGCGTTCGGGGACCAGCTCGATCTTGAGGCCCAGGAAGGGCTCGGCGGGGGTGGCACGGGTGATGCGGCCCGAGATGGGCACGTCCACGGAGTACACCAGCATGCGGGAGGCGTCGTATTCGAACACCTCGCTGCCCAGGGTCACCTCCTTGGCCCCCTGGGCCACGAGGCACAGGGCGGGCCGGGCGATGCCGTGCACCAGCTCCCCGCTGGCGCGGGAGGCGCGGATGACCTCGACCCCGGGCATGCGCAGGTTGAAGTGGCCGTCGTACGGCGCATGGCCTTGGAGGAAGGCCGCAAGGCTGAGGCGGGCCCGCTCGGAGGCCTCGGTAAGGGGACTCGGCGCGCTGGATGCTTCCTGACTCATGGGGCCTCCTCCAATCGTTCGGTTCGGATGCTCAGCGCCCGGTCATCTGTTCCAGGGCCTGGGGGTACCGGGCCCCCTGAACCTGCATGGCCTCGGCGGCGGCGCGCAGTTCCCGCAGGTCCTCCGGGGCGAGGCGGAGCGAGGCCGCCCCGAGGTTCTCGTCCAGGCGGGACAGCCGGGTCGTGCCGGGGATGGGGACGATCCAGGGCCGCTGGGCCAGGAGCCAGGCCAAGGCGACCTGGGCGGGGGTGGCGCCCCCGCGGGCGCCGATGCGGCCAAGGAGGTCCACCAGGCCCTGGTTGGCGGCGCGGGCTTCGGGGGTGAACCGGGGCAGGTTGTTGCGGAAATCGCCCTGGGCGAAGGTGGTGGCGGCGTCCACCGCGCCCGTGAGGAATCCGCGGCCCAGAGGGCTGTAGGGCACCAGGCCGATGCCCAGCTCCCCGAGGGTGGGCAGGATCTCCGCTTCGACCCGCCGCTCCCAGAGGGAGTATTCGCTCTGCACGGCGGTGACCGGCTGCACGGCGTGGGCCCGGCGGATGGTGGCGGCGCTGGCCTCGGAGAGGCCGAAGTGCCGGACCTTGCCTGCCTGGATGAGGTCCTTCACGGCACCGGCCACGTCCTCGATGGGAACGGCGGGATCGACCCGGTGCTGGTAGAGCAGGTCCAGGGTGTCCACGCGCAGGCGCTTGAGGGAGGCCTCGGCCACCTGGCGGATGTGCTCAGGGCGGCTGTCCAGCCCCGGGGCGCCGTTCATCCCGCGGGGATCGCGGCCCGGGTCCAGGTCGAAGCCGAACTTGGTGGCGATGGCCACGCGGCCCCGGAAGGGGGCCAGGGCCTCGCCCAGGAGCTCCTCGTTGAGGTAGGGGCCATACACCTCCGCCGTGTCGAAGAAGGTGACCCCGCGGTCCACCGCGGCATGGAGGAGCGCGGTCATCTCCCCCTTGTCCCTGGGGGGACCGTAGGAAAAGCTCATCCCCATGCAGCCCAGGCCGAGGGCCGAGACCTTCAATTCGCTGGTGCCCAATTCACGCGTCTGCATCATGTTCTCCGTAGGGGTTCAGGCCTTGAGGGACGCCATGTCGATGACGAAGCGGTACTTCACGTCGCTCTTGAGCATGCGTCCGAAGGCGTGGTTGATGTCCTGGATGCGGATCACTTCCACATCCGAGGCGATGCCGTGTTCGCCGCAGAAATCCAGGAGCTCCTGGGTCTCCTTGATCCCGCCGATGAGGGAGCCCGCCACGGACTTCCGGCGCAGCACCATGGGCGTGGAGTTCAGGAAGGGGTCCAGGGCGCCCAGGTAGCCCACCAGCACCAGGGTTCCGCTGGTGGCGAGGGCCGGCATGTAGGGGTTCAGGTCGTGGACGTAGGGGACGGTGTCGATGATCAGGTCGAAGCGGCCCGCCACCGCCGCCATCTGGGCGGGATCCGTGGAGAGCACGATGCGGTCCGCGCCCAGGCGCAGGGCGTCCTGCTCCTTGCCCTGGGAGCGGGTGAAGAGGGTGACGTCGGCGCCCAGGGCCTTGGCGAGCTTGAGGGCCATGTGGCCCAGGCCGCCCAGCCCAACCACGGCCACGCGGGTGCCCGGGCCCGCCTTCCAGTGGCGCAGGGGGGACCAGGTGGTGATGCCGGCGCAGAGGAGGGGGGCGGCGGCCTGGAGGTCCAGGGCGTCGGGGATGCGCAGGACGAAGGCTTCCGAGACGACGACCTTCTCGGAGTACCCGCCCTGGGTGATCGAATGGTCGTGGCGGTCGGTGCCGCCGTAGGTGTAGGTGGCGCCGTCGCAGTACTGCTCCTCGCCGCTTTCGCAGGCCGGGCAGGTGTGGCAGGAATCCACCAGGCAGCCCACGCCCACGCGGTCACCGGCCTTGAAGCGGGTCACGGCGCTGCCCACCGCGCTCACGCGGCCGATGATCTCGTGGCCGGGGACGATGGGGTACGTGGTCCAGCCCCAGTCGTTGCGGGCGGTGTGCAAGTCCGAGTGGCAGACGCCGCAGTAGAGGATCTCGATGACCACGTCGTCTGGGCGGGGGTCGCGGCGCTGGAAGCCGAAGGGGGCCAGGTCGGACGCGGGGGCGGTTGCGGCATAGCCGAGGACATTCTGGGACATGGTGCGCTCCATGGGCGGAGAAGGTTCAGGGGGGAGGGGTGAAGGGCTGTCCCGCTCCGGCGGCCGCCGGGAACATCGGGGGGATGTCCTGAAGTTTAGGAACCGGGCGGGAGGCATGGTTGCCTAAAACTCCGGACTTTTGACCCGATTCTCCGGGGGCGGGGGTGGCCTTCCGCTGGCCGTGGGTGTGTAAATAATTGGGAAAGTAACTGTTGTAAAATCTATAGACCGCTTTGGGTCACCCTCCTTCTCTTCCGCTTCGACCCTAAAGCCAGGAGGCCGAGCAGGCCTGTCTGGCCCGAGGGGGGTTCCCGGGGTGCTCCCCTGGAAGGCCCGTTCCATGCCGGATCGTCCTTTATCCTTGGCAGGACCCAGGCAATACTGACCGCGGTCCCTTAACCCAATTTGGAGCGATACATGGTCCTCGTCGTCTGGAACGACCGTTTCTCCACCGGCATCCCCACCGTGGATGACCAGCACAAGACGCTCTTCGCGACCGTGAACGAATTCCATGAGGGCCTCGTCGCTGGCCGCGCCAAGGACCAGCTGGCCGTGACCCTGGCATCCCTGGTGGACTACACGGTCAAGCACTTCCAGGCGGAGGAGGACTTCATGAAGCGCCATGGGTTCGATGGGCTGCCAGGACACGCCGGCGAACATCGCCTCCTGCTGGAGGAGGTGTCCACCTTCAAGGCCAAGTGGACCCAGGACCCAGCCTCGGTGCGCCCCATGGAGGTGGCGCGCTTCCTGGGCGACTGGCTCACCCATCACATCCAGCAGATGGACTTCCAGTACGCGAAATTCCTCAAGGACAAGGGCATCACCGTGTAGATCGACAGGATGGCCGTTCCTCCTCGAGGAACCTGGCGAAGCGGCTGTCGCTGGGAGAGAGCTCCATCCGGGCCATTTCCGCAACCGCCACCCAGGCCAGGGCCGCGTGCTCGAGACAAACCGGCTCCCC
>DBME01000146.1 GCA_002298155.1 Holophagaceae bacterium UBA706
GGCCGCAAGGCCGGGCCCGGAAGGTTGGCCGGCCTCAGGGAAGGAAGGCCAGGTCGTCGATGTAGAAGGTGGCGCCGGTCCCGGCGTTGCCGAAGTCGGGGAACACGGAGGCCTTGTCGTAGACCTTGGTGGGGTCGAACAGGCCGGTGAAGTCGAAGGTCAGGGTCTCCCAGGCGTTGGCGACGGTGGTCACGGCCTGCTTCTCGCAGCTGGCGGAACCGGAAGCCTGCCCCTCGACCTTGAACAGGACGGGGATGCCGGCGGCGGGGGAGTAGATGCGGAGGGTGATCTTGTTGTTGCCGCCCACGGCGAAGGGGATCTGGCCGATGGAGAAGTTGGCGCCGGTGGCGATGGTGAAGCCTGCCCAGGTCTGGGCGCCGGCGGGCTTGGTGACCTTGGCCGTGAGGTTGGTGGCCACGACGGGATCCGCGGCGACGGCGGCGTTCTCGTCCCCGCCGAAGCCGGCGAGGGCGTAGGTGACCAGGAAGTTGTCGAAGGTCACGGGGCCTTCGAAGGCGTCGAAGGTGACGTCGTCGAAGTAGTAGGACTTGCCGGTGCCGGTGTTGCCGAAGTCGGGGAAGATCGAAATCTTGTTGTAGACGGCGGCGGCGTCAAGAGCGGGCGTGCCGGCGCTGTTGTTGGCGAAGTCGAAGACCAGGGTCTCCCAGGCGTTGGCGACGGTGGTGACGGTGTCGGTCTCGCAGGCCGCGCCGCTGCCGTTGGCGTTCTCGACCTTGAGCTTGACCGAGATGCCGGCGTCGGGGGAGTAGCTGCGGACCAGCATGCGGGTGGTGCCATTGCCGAGGTTGATGCGCGACACGGACTGGTTGGAGGCGCCCAGGAACATCGTGGCGCCTGCCCAGACCTGGGCACCGGAAGCCTTGACGACCTTCACGACCTTGTTGGAGGCATCGCTGGGATCGGCGGCCACGGAGGTGTCCTCGCCGCCGCCGAAGCCGGCGAAGGTGTAGGCGACGCCGGGGGTGTCGAAGGTGAGGCGGGTGAAGTGGTCGAAGGCCACGTCGTCGAAGTAGAAGGTCTGGTCCGCGGCCATGGCGGTACCGCCGGCGCCCGCGCCGAAGTTGAAGAAGATGGAGAGCTTGTCATAGACCTTGGTGAGGTCCAGGGCGGCGGTGCCGCTGACTTGGTTGTTGAAGTCGAAGGTGAGGGTCTCCCAGCCGGCGGCCACGGTGGTGTTCACCTGGACCTCGACGCTCACGGTGCCGACCGCGTGGTTCTCGACCTTGAGGCGCACGGGGATGCCGGCTTCGGGGGAGTAGACCCGGACCGTCATGCGGGTGTGGGCCGCGTCGAAGGGGATGGCGTGGGCGAAGCTGGTGACGTTGTCGGTGCTGACCGTGGTGCCGCCCCAGAGCTGGGCGGTGGTGGGCTTGATGACCTTCACGGCCTTGTTGGTGGCGGTGACGGGGTCGGCCGCGATGGAGGACGTGACGCCGCCGAAATCGACGAGCCCGTAGTTGATGTTGAGGGCATCGAAGGTGACGATGGGCAGGTCCATGGGCAGCATCACGCCCACGCGGGTGTCGTAGTCCTGGGTGCGGTTGGCGCCCGTGACGCTGACGTTGTTGGCGAGGTCCTTGAAGCCGCCCGCCGGGACATCCACCGTGATGGTGCCCTGCGTGTTGGTCAGGGGGGTGACGACGATGCTGTAGACGGTGTCGCTGACCTTGGTCAGGGTGCCGGCGGTGCCGCCGGTGACGGTGTAGGAACCGGAGGTGAAGCTGGTGCCCACGTCCTCGCTGAAATTGAAGCTGAAGGTCACGTCACCCGTGGCGACGGCACCGGGGTAGTTGTCGGTGATGGCGACGGTGGGGGGGACGGTGTCCACGAAGGGGGAGTTGTGGAAGTAGATGTTGTCGACGTAGACGGTGCCGGACCCGGAAGGCGTGGCGCCGATGAACAGCAACTGGGCCAGGTGCTTGCGGCTGGCGAGCCCGCTGAAGTTGGCCATGGGGATGTCCACGGACACCCACTGCTTGAGGGCGGAGGTGCTGACGGTGTTGACGGAGACCTCGGACTCGGAGTCGTCACCGCCGGCGTAGACGGCGTTGGCGCCGAAGTCCACCAGCTTGACGTGGAGGTCGGTGATGTCGGGGGTCCAGTAGTCCACGTGGAGGTAGGTCATGTTCGTGGCGTCGATGGTATTGCCGGTGGCGTAGAACTCCACCCCGACGTAGGCGAGGCTGGCGTATTTCTTGACGTCATCGCCGCCGATGGTGAGCTCGGTGAGGAAGGGTCCCTTGTTGCCGTTGCTCCAGCTGGTGCCCCAAGTGTCGACGGCGTTGTTCGTGTAGGCCTTGGACAGGAGGGAGATGACCTTGGAGGGATCCACGGTCGGCCGGGCCGGGGCGACGGTGGGCACGACCGGCGTGATGACCGTGACGGTGCAGGAGCCGGGGACGGCGGTGCCCGCCAGGGAGGCGGTGATGTCCGTGGTGCCGAGCATGAGGCCGGAAACCAGGCCGGAACCGTTGACGGTGGCCACGGCGGTGTTGCTGGAGGCCAGGTCGAAGTAGCGGAGGCTGACGTTGCTCAGGGTGACGGCGGGGGTCCCGTAGGTGATGCTGCCCGTCAGGCCCAGGGACTGGGATTTGCTGATCTCGACGTTCACGGGGGCCCACGCGATGGTGGCCGCGGTGGGGGCGCCCAGCTCGGCGGCCGTGAGGTTCTCGTAGCGGATGTCGTCAAGCCAGAGGCTGTAGGTACCCTCGTCCGAACCCTCGGCGAAGTGGAACATGCCGGTGTTGGCGGTGAGCTTGGCGGGGTTGGGGATGGGGATGATGACCTTGGTCCATTCCGTGGTCAGGGGGACGGCGGCATATTCGACGGCCCAGTCGGTGACGCTGCCGTCATTGCCCAGGCCGAACTTGTCCAGGGTGGCGGCCTTGCTGGCCTTCACCCAGAAGGTCACAGCATTGTAGAGGGAGAGGTTCTGCGTGGTGGGGGCCTTGATGGCGCCGCCGGTGTAGCCGGTGGCGGGCACGTCCACGCGCAGGGAGGCGGCGCCGGCATGGTGCTCGGTGGTGTCCACGACGACGTTGTTGTTGGCGCCGCCGAAGGGCACGAAGGTCAGGCCCTTGGCATAGGCGTCCGTGAAGACGGGCAGGAAGGTGGGGGCCACATCCACCACGGCGTCGGCGGACTTGTCGCCGATGACGGCGGAGATGGTGGTGGTGCCGGCGCTCAGCGCGGTGACCGTGCCGGCGGCGTTCACGGAGGCCACGGCCGGGGCCGCGACCACGAAGGTGGCCTTGGAGGTGGCCACTTCGGTGGTGCCGTCCTCATAGTGGGCGGTCACCGTGATGCCCTGGGTGCCCCCGGGGAACAACGCCACATGGGCCGGGGCGATGGAGACGAAGGTGAGGGGATTCCCCGACTTGGACGAGCTGTTGCAGCCCAGCAGCCAGAGCATCGGCATCAACGCCAACAGCGCGAGGCCTTCCCGGAGACGGCGGATGAACATGTGTTCTCCTTTAGATGGAAGAATTGCATGTAATGAGTGGAAGGAACGAGGCGAGCGGACCGCCTTGGCGCAGAGCTTGGTCAGCCTGCGCGAGGGAACCACCCGATGGATCAGGTTCAAAGAGGACTTGTGAAGGTTGGATTATAAAAATTATTTAGTAAATGGTCTTTTTTGGTTTTTCTTGATAAGGTTTCGGAAACCAGAATTAGGCAGAAAAGCTCGGAATTCCGGGCTCGCCGCCCGCTCCACCCCCCCTGCGAAGGCAAGAAAGGATCATCCATGGCCCGGATCCGCCACATCGCTCTCCTGGTCCCCGCCTCGGGCGGATACAGCCGGGGCATCTGCCGCGGGGTCGCCACCTACGCCCTGGAAAGGGATGACTGGCTGATCTTTCCCTACGAACGGGCGGAGTTCATGAAACTCCCCCCCTGGCTGAAGAAAGGCCACATCGACGGCATCATCGGGTTCATCTCGACCCCCGACCTGGGCCGCCAGATCAAGTCCCTGGGGGTGCCCCTGGTGGACGTCCAGGGCGAAGGCAACTGCCCGGACTACCCCTGGATCGACACGGACCCGGGCGTCGTCGCCGGCCTGGCCGAGGACTTCTTCGCCAAGGCCGGGTTCATCAACTTCGCCTACTGCGGCTACCCGGGGGTGTTCTTCTCCGACCGGCGGTCCGAAGCCTTCACCGCCCTGGTGGAGGCCCGGGGGACCACGCCCCACATCTACGAGCCCCCGCCCCGGGTTTCCAGTGCCATCCGCCAGCAATTCCGGGAAATGCGGGGGTTGGAGTACGAGCCGGCCCTGGCGGCGTGGCTGGCCGCCCTGCCCAAGCCCGTGGCCATCCTGGCCTGCAACGACACCCGGGGCCAGCAGATCATCACCGCCTGCCGGGATTTGGGCATCTCCATGCCTTCCAATGTTTCCGTCATGGGCGTGGACAACGACGAGATCCTTTGCCGGCTCTGCCGCCCCACCCTCTCCAGCATCGCCCCCGACACCGAAGGGATCGGGCAGCTGGCGGCCCGGCTCCTCACGTCCATCCTGGAAGGGGAGAAGGTCGAGGCCCGGCTCTACAAAGTGCCCCCCCTGCGGGTGGTGGAGCGGGAGTCCACGGACATCACCACCGCCCAGAACCCCCTGGTCCTGGCCGCCTCCCGGGTCATCCGGGACCGGGCCTGCCGGGGTATTTCCGTGGAGCAGGTGTGCGAATTGGCCGGCTGCTCCCGGTCCACCCTGGACGGGCTCTTCAAGAAGCACCTGGACCGCTCCATCGCCGGGGAGATGGTGCGGGTGCGCATGGGGACCGCCATGCGCCTCCTGGAGAACACCTCCATGACCCTGGAGGAGATCGCGCAGGAATGCGGCTTTCTTTCAGCCACCTACTTCTGCCGGTTCTTCAAGCGGGAAAGCGGCACAACGCCTTCCCAGTACCGCTCCGCCCAGGCGGTGCGCTGAGCCCGCAGCCACGCGAAAAATGACCCATAATTACGAAAAAGGACTATATGAGGTTCCTCTTTCGCTTGCCACTCTGGTTCCACCCAAGCCCAACCGGGTCTACCGACCGTCCGTCAGGAGTTGATCCCATGAAGATGTTCCACGCCCTTCCCCTTGCCCTCTCTCTGGGGCTTTGTCTGGCCTGCGGCGGCGGCTCCTCCTCCGGCGACGGCGGGGGCAACAACGGAGGGGGCACCTGGCAGCTGACCTGGAGCGACGAATTCAACGGCGCCGACGGCAGCGCCCCCGACAGCTCCAAGTGGGCCTTCGACACAGGCACCGGCTCAGGCAAGGACGGCTGGGGCAACAACGAGCTGGAGACCTACACGTCCCGCAGCCAGAACGCCCAGATCCAGTCGGGCAACCTGGTGATCACCGCCATCAAGGAGGACTACACCGGCACCGACGGCGTGGCCCGCAACTACACCTCCGCCCGCATCACGACCAAGAACCTGTTCTCCCAGTCCAGCGGCCGCTTCGAGGCCCGCATCAAGATCCCCTACGGCCAGGGCATCTGGCCCGCCTTCTGGCTCCTGGGCAATGATGTGGGGACCAACGGCTGGCCCGCCTGCGGCGAAATCGACATCATGGAGAACGTCGGCTTCCAGCCCGCCACCTGCTGGGGCACCCTGCACGGCCCCGGCTTCTCGGGCGCCGGCGGCCTCACCGCCGGCACCACCCTGGCCTCGGGAAATCTGGCGGCCGACTACCACATTTACGCGGTGGAATGGGAAGGCACGACCATCAAGTTCTTCATGGACGACACCCTCTACGCCACCCGCACGCCCGCCGACCTGCCTTCGGGCGGCCTGTGGGTCTTCGACCACCCGTTCTTCGTCATCCTGAACGTCGCCGTGGGCGGTAACTGGCCTGGCAGCCCCAACAGCTCCACCACGTTCCCCCAGAAGATGTACGTCGACTACGTCCGGGTCTACCACCGCTCCTAGGAGAAACCCATGCGCAGGATCCTGCTTGGCCTGGCCCTGGCGGCCCTGGCCGGCCCCGTGCGGCCCGCCGGCGTCACCCTGAAGGACGGTTTCTACAACCTGGACGGCCACCGGTTCCTGGTGAACGCCCTGGGCTACGAGACCGGGGCCCGCCCCGGCGAGGCCCCCTACATCGACCACACCCGGAACCTGGCCCAGGTGCGCGAGGACCTGGCCGTCATCAAGGCCGCGGGCTTCAACGCCATCCGCACCTGGTCCCAGCTGAGCGAACCCGAACTCAAGGTGGTCCAGGCCTCGGGCCTCAAGGTCGTCTACGGCATCTGGCTCAAGCCCGACGAGGACTTCGCGGACCCCGCGGTGGTGGAGCGCGACCTGGCCCTCATCCGCAGCACCCTCGCCTACACGAGGAAGTATGACTGCGTGATCACCTACCTGATCATGAACGAGCCCATGCCCGAGCACATCCGCAAGGTGGGGGCCCAGGCCACCCGCGACCTGTGGACCCGGTCCGTGGCGCTCATCCACGAGCTCCACCCCGGCGTGCCGGTGACCATCTCGGGCAACTCCGCCATCACCGAATGGGTGGACATGTCCATTTTCGACGTGCGGGGCCGCAACGCCTACGACTACCGCGACAACGCCAACTACACCCACGGCTTCGCCCAGGCCCAGCGCATGCTCGCGGGCGATGACGGCAAGCCCGCCCTGCTCACGGAATTCGGCCGCTCCGTCTCCCGCAAGGGTGCCGGCCTCTACGGCGGCAACACCCTGCGCCAGCAGGCCGACGCCATCACCCAGTCCTACCGCGACTTCCTGGACGCGGGCGGCGCGGGCCTGTGCCCCTTCTACTACGCCGACGGCTGGTGGAAGGCCGGCAACCCCAGCGCCCACGACGACGAGGCCGAGGAATGGTTCGGATTCCTGGGCTTCGCGAACCTCAAGGACACCCGCGGCCACGCGCGTCCCGCCTGGTACGCCCTCACCCAGTACAACCAGACCCTGGTGTCCTCCCCCAGGAACCACGAGTTCTACCGGAACGTCGTTCCCGTGGAGGCCTTCTGTGTGCCCGCCGTCAAGCGCCTCCGGGTCGTCTTCCAGGACCAGGTGCTGCTGGAGGCCGCGCCCGACGCCAGGGGCCACGTGTCCGCCGAGGTGCGCTTCGACGGCCAGGGCCTCGCCGACCGCGAGCTGGTGGTGGAGGCCCTGGACGCCACGGGCCGCGTGGTGAAGTGGGAGAGCCTCGTCGTCCTCACCGGCAAGGACCCCATCGTCTGGCCGAGCCTGGAGCTCACCACCGGCGTCGCCAACCTGGAGGGCGCCCGGGAGGTGCCCGTGGAGATCCGGCTGGGCGACACCGGCCCCTTTACCGTGGACGGCGACCTGCGCTACGCCTTCACCCCCCACAAGGGGTGGGAGCCGGGCGAGACCCGCGCCCGCAAGGTGGAGGCCCGCGGCGCCATCACGGACACCTACAAGGTGCCCGAGGTGTGCCCCGTGCTGTCCGTCTTCGCCGGGGTCGACATCCGGTTCGGCAAGTTCACCCGGACGCTCAACGCACGGCGCTTCCTGTACCCCGGAACCTGGGCGGACCCNNAAGCCGTGAACCCCGCGGGGCGCCTGCTCTGCCTGCTGGCCCTGGCCCCGGTCCAGGCCGCCGCCGAACCGGCCCCCTACGTGCAGACCTGCGCCGCCGGGGACCGCCTGCGGTCCCTGCCCCCGCCCCGCTTCCGCCGCGCCAAGGCGCCCCGCTTCCG
>DBME01000131.1 GCA_002298155.1 Holophagaceae bacterium UBA706
GCCGAGGCGCTGGGGTTACCGAGGATCGCCGAAAAAAAAGCAGAGGTTGTTATGAAACCTGGAGCAGGACGATTCCAATATTTTTCTGGAAGTAGCTTGATTTCCGTCCCGGGAAATGAGGCGATCAGGCTGGCTGGCTTGCCTTCTCCCTGGCGGTGTAGAGAAGCCAGATCTGGGTGCGGTCGAAGCTGAAGGCCCCGATGGAGAGCCACATGTACGTGTCCGTGAACGTGAGGCTCCCCTTCTTGCTCAGCACGATGATCTGGTAGATCAGCAGCGAGAGCGCCAGTGCCGTGAACAGGAGCGCGGAGGAATCCCCGGACTTCCTCACCAGGGCCAGCGTCTGGAAACCGAACCTTAGCGTCATGAGGCAGCAGATGATCAACAGGCCGAGCCCGATGATCCCCGCCTCGCCGAAGGCCTGCACGAAATGGTTGTGGGGCCACATGCCGAGCTCCTTCTCGCAGGCCCGCGCCCCTTTCCCGAAGATGAACGATTTTGTGGAAGACAGCCCCATCTCGATGGCGTGGGAGGACAGGCCCACCCGGTCGTCCTTGCCTTCGGCAATGGCGCTGGGTGAATAGCGCTCCGCGGATTCCGACAGCCCGCCCTTGGGCACCAGCGTGAAGACCATCGCGAGGGTGAGCAGCAGGCCCACCCCTGCCCCCACCAGCCAGGTGAGGGACTGGCTCGTGGTCTTCCCCTTCACCAGGGCGAACAGGAGGCATCCGCAGGCGAGGCCCGTCATCGTCTCGCCCCGGGAGGTGTTGAACGCGAGCCAGAGCCCCAGGCCGATGCCGGCCACGGCCAGGGTCTTCCGGGCTGCCCTGAAGAGTTTTGAATCACGCGGAAAGGAGTCCTGGGGCAGCAGGACCATCACGCTCATGATGATCAGCAGGGCGCCCATGTCCGCGATGGCCAGGGGCGAAGCCTCGTTCACGCGCCCGGCCTCGAAGTGCACCGTCATGCGGCCCAGGTCCGGGGAGAGGTGGAAGGCCGGCGAGGCCATGAGGCCGAGCACGGCCAGGATGGTGAGAAACCAGCACCCATGGAAGGCCCGGAGCATGGGCACCGGGGTGTCCATGAGGGCGGGCAGCATGGCGAAGTACACGAGGAGGTACGGCACGAACTTCATGGGGTCGCTGCCGTAGTACGGGGACCACAGCAGGGTCACCCAGAAGTAGAGCAGGAAGATCCACACGGCCAGCTGGATGGCCTTGCCGGATGCGGTCCGGCAGGTGACGCCGGGGTTCCGGAAGAACAGGTTGTACATGAACACCATGGCGATCATGCCCGCCATGGCGTAGTTGAGGAGCGCGCCCTGGCTCTGCAGCATGGGCAGGGCCAGGGAGGCCACCTGCTTGTACCCGTACGTCATGATCCCCAGCGGGATGGCCATGGCCGGCTTGCGGAAGGTGTACGCCAGCATGGCCCCGAAGGTCAGCAGGAACACCGTGAGGACGAAGGTGGCCATGGCTATCGGGCGAAGGAGTCGAAGCGGCGGTGCACCGCCCCCTGGTCCCTGGCCCAGGCCAGCATGGCCACGTAGACCTCGTGGATCCGCGCCACGGGGAGGTAGTGGGGATGCCAGTTGAGGCAGAGCACGCCGCCCGCGGCCGCGATGCCGGCCCCCAGGGCCTTGAGCGTCTCCACGGCGTCGGCGGAGCCGGAGTGGTGGAGGCCCATGGCCACCAGGGACGTGTCCATGGCCGCGAAGGGGACTTCCACCAGGGGCATGGGCGCGCCGGCCTCGGCGTCCCAGAGCACGTAGGGATGGGAGGTGCCGGGCTTGAGGCCCACGGTGCGGTTGAAGCCGAAGGTGCTGTCCACCTTGAGCCCCGCCTCGGCCTGGAGCCGGTGGGTGACGCCGGGAAGGAAGTGGAGGTAGTGCTGGCGCGTGGCCACCACCTCCTTGCCGATGATCTTCTCGATCTGGTCCTTCTGGCGCTTGAGCATGCCGTCCTGCACGGCGGAGGCATAGGTGCCGTGGAGGCCCACCTCCCAGCCCAGGGCCGCGATCTCGCGCATCATCTCCGAGACCTTCACCCGCCTGCCGTCGAAGCGCACCTTGTCGGTGAAGCGGTAGTCCCCGTCGCAGGCGTTGACGTGCGCGTCGGGATAGGGGAGGAAGAAGAAGGTGGACCGGAAGCCGTGGCTCTCCTCAAGGCGGAGCCATTCCATGAAGTCGCCGTACCGCTCCCGCCGGGGGATCTCGGTCAGAAGGCGCACCAGGGAACCCGCCGCGGTGAGGAGGGCATGGCCGCGTCGCCCTTCCCCGAAAAGGCCACGGGACAGGCGCCGGGCCAGCTTGTGGCCCTGGCCGAGACTGGTCACGTAGTCGACATCATGGGACAGGCAGAGTTTGAGGGGGGCGGCCTTTCCGGCCGGGCGGTTCGCCGTGATGAGGTCGTCGATCCAGCAGGGCGGTTTTCCGGAGAGAGGCCCTCCCGTGGAGAGGGCCTGGAAGACGTCGTCCAGGAGGCCTGCCTCCAGGTTAAGCTCGGGCTGGCCCGTGGAAGTGCGCAGGAAAGCCAGGGCGTGGGCCCGCTCCGCCGTCCCCTTTTCAGCTCTCGTCTCGATGGTCATTGCCGCCTCGTACGATGGTCATGGTGAAGGACCTTCCCATCATCCCAGGAAAGCCCTGCGGTCGCCCCCTGCTTCACCCGGCGGCGCCTTCCTTCGGGGGGGGCTTGCGGAAGGCGAAGATGGATTCGGCCCAGTAGTCGACGCCGTACATCGTGGCGCTGAGGGCCGTGAGGGCGTAGAGGTAGGATTCCACCCGCCAGCCCTTGGACATGGCCACCAGGACCAGCAGGCCGTTGGTGAGGGTCCGCGATGCGTGCCAGAGGGGGATGTACCACCAGGCCCCCACCACCAGGCAGCCCCGGTCGATGGGCGAGGCCACGAACCCGAAGAACGAGCTCACCGCCAGGATGGCCGCGTAGCGCCCGGCCACGATCCACTTGGCCCCGAAGACCAGGGGGAAGACGGTGGGCAGGAGCAGGAAGGCCGCCCCGTACACCGGTATGCCGATGATCAGGAGGCGCTTGGAGGTGGAGCGCCACAGGTCCGAGAAGTCCCGGCCCGAGGCCCACTGCGCGCAGGCGCGCTGGTAGTAGACGCTGCTGGTGGCGTTGCCCATGAGCGCCGTGGGCAGGTACACCGACTGGTTCGCCAGGGCGAACTGCCCCAGCGTCTCCGGCCCGTAGGCATGGGCGATGAAGACCAGGGGGATGAAGTTCGTGCAGGCCAGGAGCGTCTGGGAAACCGCCACGGCCCCCGCGAGACGGCCCAGCTTGCGCCCCATGCGGCGGATCTCCGCCAGGTCGAAGGGGAAGCGCCGCCGGCTGGGGCGCGCCAGCCAGGCCAGCTTGCCCACCATGGCCCAGGTGTTGGTGCCCAGCACCAGCCCGCCGGGTCCCGGTAGGATGAAGCGGCCCAGGAGGGTCGATCCCACGTAGGCGGCCTTGGCGGCCACTTCGGCCTCCGAAGAGCGGCGGAAGCGCCGCCGGCGCTGTTCCCACCCCTGGAAGGCCCCGGCCAGGGAGGTCACGGCCGCGGTGATAGGGATCCACACCACCCAGGGTTCCAGCCCCGGTTCACCCGCCCAGCGTGCGAAGGTGGCCCGGAACACATAGGCGACGGGCGTGAGGATGACGAAGGCCAGGCCGCCCAGGAGGGCCACCAGCTGCAGCAGGCGCCAGCCGTCCCGGTGGCGCTTGGGCAGCTGCACGAAGTTCTCGTACCGCACGGTGGTGACCACGGCGACCAGCACCACGATCTGGCTGAACAGGTTGGCCACGGCGAAGTCCGGGGGCCTGAAGAGCCGCGTGAACAGGGGCATCGCCGCGAAGGTGAGGGCCTGGGCGAGGATGGTCCCGGAAACCAGCCAGGCCACGTCCTGCCAATAGGACGAGGCCTTGAGCCGATTCCACAAGCTGGAAATCATGGATGAAACCCACATCTAGGAGCCTGATTACGAAATGGTCGGTTCGATCGCCGGGACCCCACGGTGCAGGCCTTCAGCCGTGGTGGATCAGATGCCCATGGAGGCGACGACGAACTTCAGGATCTCCGGATCCATGCCGGGCCACAGCGGCAGGGAGAGGATCTCCCCGGCGGCGGCTTCGGTCACGGGCAGGTCGCCCTGCTTCATGCCGAGCTCCGCGTAGGCCTTCTGCAGGTGCAGGGGCACGGGATAGTGGATGCCCGCCTCGATGCCCGCGGCCGTGAGGCGCGCCAGCACCTGGTCGCGGTTGGGGATGCGGATCACGTACAGGTGGTAGACCGGGAGGCAGCCCTCCTGGGTCGCCACGCGGCGGATCCCCTTGGGTTCGAGCAGCGCGTCGTACTGCGCGGCCAGGGCCCGGCGGCTGGCGTTCCAGCTGTCCAGGTGGGGCAGCTTCACGTTGAGCACGGCACCCTGGAGGCCGTCCATGCGCGAGTTGCGGCCCACGAAATCGTGGGTGTACTTGGTGGCGCGGCCGTGGTTGCGCTTGCGGCGGATCCAGTCGGCCAGCTTGGCGTCGTTGGTGGTCACGGCGCCGGCGTCGCCGTAGGCGCCCAGGTTCTTGCCCGGGTAGTAGCTGAAGGTGGCGGCGTCGCCCATGGAGCCGGCGCGGCGGCCGCGGTACTCGGCGCCGTGGGCCTGGCAGGCGTCTTCCATGACCTTGAGGCCGTGCTTGCGGGCGATGGCGAGCAGCGGATCCATGTCCACGGTCTGGCCGTAGAGGTGGACGGGCACGATGGCCTTGGTGCGGGGCGTGATGGCGGCCTCGACCTTGGAGACGTCCATGAGCAGGCTGTCGTCGCGCACGTCGACGAACACGGGGATCGCGCCCAGCTCGGAGATGCCCTCGGCGGTGGCGATGAAGGTGTGCGAGACGGTGATGACCTCGTCACCCCGGCCCACGCCCAGGCCTTCCAGGGCCAGGACCGTGGCGTCGGTGCCGTTGCCCATGCCGATGCAGTGGGAGGCGCCGCAGAATTCCGCGAAGCGCTTCTCGAAGGTGTCCACGTGGGGACCCAGGATGAAGGAGGTCGTGTCGAGCACGCCCTGGATCGCGACGTCCATCTCGGGCTTGAGGCTCAGGTACTGGGCCTTGAGGTCGACGAGGGGGATCTTGGCTTCAGACACTGCGGCCTCCTGGATATACGAGTTCTTGGGTATCGGCGTACCGGAGTTCGGACGCCTTGCCGATGACCTTGGCGGGGTTCCCGGCGACGATCGCGTCGGGGGGGACGTCCCGGGTCACGACGCTTCCGGCGCCCACCAGGGCGCCCGCGCCGATGGTGACCCCCGGCAGCAGGGTGCTGTTGGCGCCGACCTTGGCGCCCTTGCAGATGCGCACGCCCTTCAGAAGCTCCTTGGTGCGGGGCGTCTGGGGGAACTTCGCGTTGGTGAGCACGACGTTGGGGCCGATCCAGCAGCCTTCCTCGAGCACCGAGTGCTCGGGCACGAAGCAGTGCGAATGGATGCGCACATGGTCGGCCATGGTCACGAGGAATTCGAGCACGGAACCGGTGCCCACCGAGCAGTCGTCGCCGATGGAGCACTGTTCCCGCACCATCGCCCCGTGCCCGCACTGGAAGCGGGCGCCGATGCGGCTCCCCGCGTAGAGGACGGAGTGGGAGCGCAGGACGGCGCCGGCGCCCACGTGCAGCTCGAGCTCGCCGGGGGCGGCGCCCTTGGGGGCACGCCCGAGGATGACGAAATCGTCGACCTCGACGCCCTCGCCCAGGTGGACGTTGGGGAAGCGGACGATGGTCTGGCTCACTTGCCCCTCCCCAGGAGGACGGAGTGCGGCACGAAGCGGAGGAAGACCTCGCGGCCCGTGGCGGCCGACTCGTAGAGGGCGTTGATGATCTCCAGGGACTTGCGCCCCTCGAGGCCGGCCAGCATGGAGTTGCGGCCGGTGTCCAGGCACTCCAGGACGTCCTGGTAGAAGGCCTGGTGGCCCAGCCCGTAGACGTTGGGCACGGCCTGGGAGGGATCCTCCTCGATCAGGCTCATGGCCTCGGGATCCTTGAAGTTCCAGGTCTCGAGCTTGTTCACGGCGAACCCGCCGATGACCACGGCGCCCTTCTCGCCAAGGATGGAGAGGCTGCCCTCCAGGTCCTTGGGACGGGTGGCGGTGGTGGCCTCGATGACGCCCAGGGCGCCGCTCTTGAAGCGAAGCACGGCCACGCCGGTGTCCTCGGATTCGATCTTCACCAGGCGGGTGGCGGTGTAGGCCTGGACGGATTCCACCGGGCCCATCATCCACTGCAGGAGGTCGATGTGGTGGCTGGCCTGGTTCGTGAAGACGCCGCCGTCCTCCTTCCAGGTTCCGCGCCAGGCGTCCTGGTCGTAGTAGCTCTGGTCGCGGCACCACCGCACCCGCACGGTGCCCATGACCGGCTTGCCGAAGAAGCCGTTCTCCAGGGCCTTGCGCAGCTTGACGACCGGGGGGTTGTAGCGGTTCTGCTTCACCACGAACAGCCGCGTCGCGCAGCGGTCGCAGGTCTCGATGAGCATGTCGGCGTCCTCGAGCGTGAGCGCCATGGGCTTCTCGACCACCAGGGTCGACACATGGGGGGCGAGCTCGCAGGCGATGCGGGCGTGGGAGCCGGACTCGGTGAGGATCGTGGCGATGTCGGGCTTCTCGCGCTTGACCATGTCGAGGGCGTTGACGTAGTAGGGGATGCCCAGCGGCTCGGCGATCGCCTTGGCGCGGGCCTCGACGATGTCGCAGACGGCGATCAGGCGCATTCCCGGGGACTGGGTGAGGACCTGGACGTGCCGTCCGGAAATGCGTCCGCAGCCAACGAGTACGACTGTTTTCATTGACCTTCTCCTTTGGGGGGGGTTGGTTCCGGCCCTACTTCTTGTAGCCGTAGTGGTACATGTAGTGCCCGTACCGGTAGTTGTTCTTGAGGGCACCCAGCTTGATGTCGTTGAAGATGTAGCCGTTGACCTGGAAGCCGTGGCTCTCGAAGCGCTGCTGGCCGGCGCGGAGCTCCTCCAGCGCGTGCTGGCCGAACTTGGCCACCAGGAAGATCGTCGAGGCGCTGGCGGCGATGATCGTGGCGTCGGTCACCGGCAGCACCGGGGGGGCGTCCACCACCACGAAGTCGTAGCTGCCCGAGACCTCCTCGATGAAGGCCGCGAACCGCGGCGACAGCAGCAGCTCGGAGGGGTTCGGAGGCAGGAGGCCGGTGCTGACGAAGTCGAGCCCGGGAATTTCGGTCTCCTGGATGGCCGCCTTGGCGTCCAGCTGGCCCGAGATGACCTCGGAAAGGCCGCGCAGGCGGTTCTTGAGGCCGAAGTAGCGGTGCAGGTTGCCCCGCCGCAGGTCGGCGTCCACCAGCAGGACCCGGGTTCCGGCCTGGGCGAGCACCGTGGCGAAGTTCACGCTGACGAAGGACTTGCCGATCATGGGCGCGGGGCCCGAGATCATCACCACCTGGTTGTGGGCGTCCCGGATGGAGAAGTTGAGGGTCGTGCGCAGGCTGCGCAGGCTCTCCACGGCTAGGTCCGTGGGGTTCGCGGCGGCCAGGAGGTGGAGGCCGTCGGCCCCTTCCTGGATGGCGGTGTCGTGCTCCTTCTGGGCCTCGCTGTGCGGGATCGTCACCAGCACCGGCAGGCCCAGGCGGGTCTCGATGATGCGGTGGTCCTCGATGCCCATGAGCGAGCGCCGGATGATGGCCAGGCCCACGCCCCCCGCCATGCCCAGCGAGAAGAACAGGATCATCAGCACGGACTTCTTGGGGGCGATGGGGTCCAGGGGGATGGTGGCCCGGTCCACGACCACGACCGTGCCCAGGTCCCCGGCGCTGGCCACCTGCATCTGCTGGATGTTGTTCTGCAGGGCGGTGTAGAGCTCGGTCTGGACCTCGATCTCCCGGGT
>DBME01000147.1:0-10552 GCA_002298155.1 Holophagaceae bacterium UBA706
CCCGCGGGCACGAGGCTTTCCAGCCTCAGCCCCAGGGCCTCCCCCCAGCGGTAGGACCAGGGACCCAGGATGGTGGTGACCAGGGTGACGCCCACCACCGCCGGCAGGGCCCCGGGCCCCAGGAGGCCGGTGGCGGCGCCGGCCCCCACCAGGACGAAGGACAGCTCGCCGGGCTGGGCCAGGGTGAGTCCCGCCCGGAAGCCGCCGGCCAGGGGAAGGCCCGCCGTGGCCGCGCCCAGGGCGCCCCCCAGGGAGCTGCCCACCACCACCGCCAGGGCCAGCAGGAGGATGGGACCCGCCTGTTGGGCAAGCAGGCGCGGGTCCATGAGCATGCCCACGGCNNAAGATGGCGCTGAACATGTCCCGCAGGGGCAGGATCAGGCGCTCCACGGGTCGCACGCGCCGGCTGCCGGAGGCGAGCATGCCCGAGGCGAAGGCCCCCAGGGCTGGCGAGCATCCGGCCTTATGAGCGAGCACGGCGCTGGTGAAACAGACACCGACGGTGACCACCAGGAGGGTCTCGTCCCGGCCATGGTCAGCGGCCCAGCGAATGACCGGGGGCAGGACCAGGCCGCCCACCCCCACGAGCGCCGCCAGAAATCCCCCCACCTTGAGGAGGGCCCAGCCCAGCCCGCCGGGCGCGGCGGGCGAAGCCTGGAGGCCCGCCAGCAGGAGGATGGCGTAGAGGTCCTGGACCACCAGGACGGAGAAGACCAGGCCCCGGAAGGAGTCCTCCCCGCCCCGCTCCTCGAAGAGCTTGGCGATGATCATGGTGCTGGACACGGCCAGGGCGGCGCCGAGGAGGGCGCTCTCCTGGCCGCCATGGCCCAGGGCGCGGCCGGCGGCGGGGTGGGCCAGCAGGGCCGCCAGGGCGGCCACGCCGCAGCCAGTGCCCAGGTCCACCATNNACCCAGCCAGGTGGCCATGGACACCTGGGCGAACCCCAGGATCACCGCCGGCAGGCCCACCCGGGCCAGCTTGCGGAAATCGAATTCCAGGCCCACGGAGAACATGAGCAGGATGACCCCCAGCTCCGCCAGGGTCTTGACGTTGTCGGCATCCGCCACGAGCGGCAACGGCACGTGGGGCCCAACGATGAGTCCCGCCAGGAGATAGCCCAGCACCGCGGGCTGGCGGAGACGGCGGAACAGGAGGCTCGTGAGCGCGGCGACGCCCAGGATGGTGGCGAGGTCCAGGATCAGCGGAGGGAGATGTGGCTCCATCCACCTGAGATGCCGTCAGGGAAACGTTCGTTTCAGACGCCCCGGGACACCTTCACCAGGGCGTCCAGGGCCTCGTGGCTGCCCATGGCCAGGAGGACGTCCCCCGCCTCGAAGATCTCGGAACCGGTGGGATTGAAGCGGAGACCCTCCATGGAGCGGTTGATGCCGACGATGAGGGCGCCGGTCTTGTCGCGCAGGCGCATTTCCCGCATGCTCCTGCCCACCAGGGGGGATTCGGGGCGCACGAGGATGTGCTCGATGGCCATCTCCATCTGCTTCTTGTCGAGGATCACGTCCACGTAGTTGAGCAGGTCGGGCGTCAGGAGCAGGGAGGCCATGCGCCGGCCCCCGATCTCGTAGGGGCTGACGATGTGGTCGGCGCCGGCGGCCTTGAGCTTGTTGCCGGTGCCCAGCTTCGTGGAGCGGGCCACGATGGAGATGCCGGGGTTCATCTGGCGCGCGGTGAGGGTGACCAGGACGTTGTCGGCGTCGGTGGTGAGCGTGGTGATCAGCCCCCGGGCGCTGCGGATGCCCGCGGCTTCGAGGATGGACTCGTCCATGGCGTTGCCCACGATGAAGAGCTCGCCCTGGAACCGGGCGTTGTGGCTCTTGCTCTCGTCCTTCTCGATGACGACGAAGGGGACGCCCACCTGCTTGAGCTCCCAGGCCGCCTGGAAACCGGTCTTGCCGAACCCGCAGACGATGATGTGGTCCTGGAGTGCGTTGAGACGTTTCTGCATGCGGCGCTCCATGAAGTAGCCCTTGAGGTCCCCTTCCAGCAGGAGGGCCAGGAGGTTGGAAAAGGCCATGCCCACCACCACGAGGCCCGCGATGATGTAGAAGATGGTGAACAGCTTGAGACCCGTGCCCCCGGGGTTGGCGTCCCGGAAGCCCACCAGGGTCGTCACGGCGTAGTAGAACCCGTCCAGCCAGCGCGCATGGGCCAGGCTGTGGAAGCCAACGGCGCCCAGGGCGGCCACCAGCCCCAGCAGTCCGAGGGACTGCCCCAGGCGGCGGATGGGCGGAAGCTCCTTCACGGCTGCTCCCCGGTGCGGGCCTTGATGATGAAGTGGGAGGTGCACAGGGCCATGACGCTGGCGCCGCACAGGATGCGGCACTCCATGACGGCGCTGCGCAGGGAGGCGCGGATGACCGTGGCTTCCACGGTGATGGGCCCCTGGACCGGCTCGAGGTAGCGGATGTGCAGGTCCGACGTGGCGAAGGGCATGCGCCCGTCGAAGTGGGTGGAGAGGGCGAAGGCGCAGGCCATGTCCGCCAGGGTCGCCAGGACCCCGCCGTTGAGCACGCCCGAGGGCCCGTTGGTGGTGGCCTCGGAGGGGGCCATGGCGAGCACCGCGCGACCGGGTCCGATGGATTCGATGGCAAGGCCCCAGCCCCGGGTCAGGGGGAAAGCGCCGAAGCGCGCCCGGAGGCGGTCCAGGAGATCGGGGGCTATCTCACGCGGGGCGCGGGTCTTGACCATGGCCCCAGTGTACGTCCGGACCGGCGGGAAACGTATCTACTTTAAGGGTTGGGCGGGGGCGGCGGCAGAGAGGGCGGTGATGCTCTCGGCGGCCATCCTGCCGCGGAGGTAATCCACCAGGTGCTTCTGGGCGCCGGCCACGGCGTGGGCCAGTTTGGCCTGGTTGGGGTGGAGGAAATCGCCCTTGGCGGTGCTCTCGCACACCTGACCCTGGAGGAGGATCGCGCCGTCCTTGCCCTTCACCCGGTAATCCATGCGGATGACGCAGTATTCCTTGGACACGGTGTGAGGGGTCATGGGCATGCCGGGGCCGCCCCCCATCATCATGGTCGTGGTCTCGATGGCGTTGTCCACGTTCAGCACGGGCAGTTCCAGTTCGAACGTCTCGCCGCCGGCGTCCTGGGCCAGCTGGGCCTGCAGGTCGGCCTGGAAGACCTTCAGGAATTCCTCCTCCGAGCCGTACTTCTTGACGAAGGCCCGCTTGAAATCGTGGAGCTCCAGCTTGCCGATGGGCGCCAGGTGGAACGTCGCTCCCTTGACGGTCGCCAGCGAGGCGTCCGTGGATCCCGTGTAGATCCAGATGGGCGGCTTGGGCGTGCACCCGGCAAGGAGGGCCAGGAGAAGGGCAGGGAGGAGGCGTTTCATGATGGACTCCGGTCAGGGGGCTCAGGCTGGGCTGGTCGCTTGGAGGGATCGCCTTCAGCCTATCAGACCGCTGGGGCCCGGCACCAGAGGCTCAGCTCCACCCGCCCTGGGCGAAGCGCCGGAGGCGGTCCTCCGCGGCCCCCTGGCTCAGGGCCCGGGCCACGAAGCGGCCCACGGGGTCGGCCTCCAGGTTCACCTCGGTGCCGGCCGTCATGCCCTCCAGGCGCGTGCGGCGCACGGTCTCGGGGATCAGCGCCACCGTGAACCAGTCCAGGCCGCAGTCCACCACGGTGAGGGAGATGCCGTCCACGGTCACGGAGCCCTTGGGGGCGGTCATGGGCGCCAGGTCCGCGGGCATGGCGAAGCGCCAGATGCCTTCGCCGCGAGGGCGCTCCAGAAGGGTGCCCACGCCGTCCACGTGGCCGGAGACCAGGTGCCCGTCCAGGGGGTCCCCCACGCGCAGGCTGGGCTCCAGGTGCAGGAGGGCGCCGGGGGCGAGGCGGCCCAGGGTCGTGCGGGCCAGGGTCTCCTCGGACAGGTCGGCCTCCCAGGTGCGGGGCCCGCGGGCGGCGGCGGTGAGGCAGGCGCCGTTGGTGCAGATGCTGGCGCCCTCCTCGGCCCGCTCCAGGAGTTCGGGTTCGGCCGCGATGACGAGCCGGGCGCCGCCCGGGCGGGGACGGCGGGATTCGAGGGTTCCGAGGTTACGGATCAGGCCTGTGAACATGCTGCAGCCCCTGGAGTGGCCAGCCTCAACGCTGGTGCAGGTAGACGAGGACGAAGAACACCGTGGACAGGACCGGCAGGACGATGGCCACGGCGAGGCTCGCCATGAGCGTGGGCGACATCTCCCCACCGCCAACGCGCCGGTGCCGGAGCACCCGCTTGACCACGATGGGGCAGAGGACGAAGGCGTTCAGGATCATGGGCACCAGGAGGAACCAGGAGACCTCGAGCCAGGACCGCAGGCTCAGGGTGTCGCCCAGCGCCACGGCCAGATGCCGCAGCCCGGTGGCCGTGCCCGGCGTCTTCATGGCGATGAGGAACAGGTCCAGCCCCCGCATGAATAGCAGGAGCAGGGTGCCCAGGGCGGTGAGCGCCGCGCCGGTGGCCGCCGCGTAGGCGTCATGGTCCTGGGCGTTTCCCGGGGACCGGCCGGTGAGGCGGCTGTGCTTGATCCCATAGGTGGCGTAGATGGCGAAGCCGATGTTCAGCCAGGCCGCGAAGCGCAGCCAGGAGGTTGGCGGCAGGAAGTAGATGAGGTAGAGGCAGGAGAGGATTCCCAGGACGGGGAACAGGAGCTTGCGGATCACCGCGAACACCGTGAAGGTTCCCACCAGGACGGCGATCTTCACCGGCAGGGTCCAGGGCAGCACCACCACCACGCCCGCCGCCAGGACGAACAGGCCCGTGGCCCAGAGCCAGCCCCCGGGCGCCTTGAAGGGCCGCTTGAGGTCGGGCTGCTTGTAGCGCAGGACGATGATGCCCGCGCACACCAGGATGAAGGCGAACAGGGTGCCGATGTTGGTGAGGTCCACCATCTCGTCGATGCTGGCGAAGGCCGCGAAGGAGGCCACGAAGACGCCGGTGAGGATGGTGGCCACGTAGGGGGTGCGGTACTTCGAATGCACCTTGTGGAACACGGGAGGCAGGAGGCCGTCCCGGGACATGGAGAACAGGATCCGGGGCTGGCCCATCTGGAAGACCAGCAGCACCGCGATGTGCGCCACCACCGAGCCGAAGGCGACGATGCCCACCGCCCAGCCCAGGTTGGCCTTGACGTGGGCCAGGGCCATGGTCAGCGGTTCGGCCTGCTCCGTGGACAGGGCGTGGCGCAGGTCCGGGTAGGAGATGAGGCCCGTGAACACCGCCGAGACGATGACGTAGAGGATGGTGCAGACCACCAGCGAGCCGATGATGCCGATGGGGATGTTACGCTGCGGGTTGCGCGTCTCCTCCGCCACCGTGGAGACCGCGTCGAACCCGATGTAGGCGAAGAAGACGATGGCCGCCGCAGCGCTGATGCCCGCCCAGCCGTTGGGGGCGAAGGGGTGGTAGTTGGCGGGCTGGACCCACTTGGCCCCGACGATGATGAAGAAGGCCAGCACCAGCAGCTTGATCCCCACCATGACGGCGTTGAAGCGGGAGCTCTCCCGGATGCCCCAGATGAGGACCAGCGTGATGGCGGCCACGATGCCCACCGCCAGGAGGTTGATGACGATGGGGACGCCGAAGACGTGGGGCGCGTCCCGGAACACCGTCTGGACGCCGGCGGCGTCCACGATCCGGGCGGCGGTGCGGTAGTCCATGGAGATCCAGTCGGGGATCACCAGGCCGAAGCCGCGCACGAAGGTCTTGAAATAGTTGGCCCAGGAGATGGCCACGGCGATGTTGCCGACGGCGTACTCGATGATGAGGTCCCAGCCGATGACCCAGGCCACCAGCTCGCCCAGGGTGGCGTACGAGTAGGTGTAGGCCGACCCCGAGATGGGGACGATGGAGGCGAACTCGGCGTAGCACATGGCCGAGAAGCCGCAGGTCACGGCGGTGATGACGAAGGAGAACATGAGCGCCGGGCCGGCGCCGGGGCGGAAGGCGTCGCCGGCGGCGGCCGTGCCGACCGTGGCGAAGATGCCGGCGCCGACGATGGCGCCGATGCCGAAGAGGATCAGCTGGACCGGCCCGAGCTCCCGCTTGAGCTGGTATTCGGGCTTTTCGGAATCCGCGAAGATGCTCGCCAGGGTCTTGATGGTGAAGAGGCTCTTCCAGTTCAGCGCCTCGGATCGGGCTTGGTCGGCCATGCTCGGGATCCCGTCATGAAAGTGAGGTTGATCTGATTGCCAAGATTGAATTTCCAACGCGCGCGCCGTGGATTATCATTCGTACCCGCGGAGCCCCGGCACCACGCGCTGGGGTGGATGGATCCTGACCATCGTACCGGCAATCGCGGCACCTGGGGAAACGGCTGCATGGATCTATGGAGAGACAAGCGCCTTAGGCTCTCCGTCACGCGGCTGGGGTGGGAGTATCTGCTGGCCATGCTCCTGCTGGGCGCGGCGGCGGTGAACACCGGCAACAACCTCCTCTACCTGGTCTTCTCGCTGATGCTCGGCCTCTTCCTGGCTTCGGGCTGGGTCAGCCGCCGGGCCATCCAGGACCTGGACCTCCTGAGCCTGGAGGAAGGCAACATCTTCGCCCGGGTGCGGGGCGCCCTGAAGGCGCGCTACCGCAACGGCGACCCCGCCCGGTCCCGGGGCGTGGAGGTGCACCTGGACATGGAAGAGGGCCGGGTGGAGCCCGGGTTCCTCGCCGGGGGATCGGGCCCCCGGGAGGGGGTGGTGATCCTCCACGTCCGTCCCGCGCGCCGGGGGTGGACGCGCCTCCTGGGCCTGGAGTTCCGCACGTCCTTCCCCTTCGGTTTCCTGGAGAAGTCCTGGCGCTTCCCCCTGGATCAGCGCGTCCTCGTCCTGCCCCATCCCCGGTCGATCCCCCCGCGCCAGGACCTCCAGGGGGACCGGCCCCGGCCCCGGACCCTGGCGGGCTCGGCCAGCCCGGACGGCGCCCGGCCTTTCCGGGAGCAGGACCCCCTCAGCCGCGTCCACTGGAAGCGCACCGCCCAGCGGGGCGCCCCCTGGGTGCGCACCTTCGAGGGCGAGGAGAGCTCCGGGCTGAGGCTCCGCCTGGATCTGCGCGCCTGGAAGCCGGGGCCGGAGTTCGAGCGGGAGCTGGAGGTGATGTCCGGAGCCATCCTCCAGGCCCGCCTCCAGAAGCGCAATGTCTACCTCGAGGTCGACGGGGAGGACGGCCGCCTCGTCCGGGAAGGCTACACCCGCTGCTGGCGCATCCTGGCGCAGGTGGAAGCGGGAGGCCTGTGCAGGGGCCCGGAATTTAACTAAGATGAATTATCTTTTCCTCTGAGGTGGACATGTACTTCAACGATCCCCAGTCCCACGCGTGGGACGCCCTGGTGGAAGCGGCCTGGAAGGGCTGGGAAAACGCCCACGCCCCCTATTCCGGATTCCAAGTGGGCGCGGCCCTCCTGCGCACGGGCGGCGGCATCGTGTCCGGCTGCAACGTCGAGAACGCAGCCTATCCCAGCTCCCTCTGCGCGGAGCGGACCGCCATCTGCGCCGCCGTGTCCCAGGGCATGAAGCCCGGGGAACTGGCCGCCCTCGTGGTGGTCACCGAGGCCACCACCCTCACCCCGCCCTGCGGCGCCTGCCGCCAGGTGCTGGCCGAATTCGCGGAGGACCTCCCGATCCTGCTGGTCAACCGGCACCACCGGACCCTCCACAGCCTTGCGGACCTGCTGCCCCACGCTTTCACTATCCGCAACCTGAACCTTTGATCCATGCTAGTTAGCCGGGGGCTTCCCCCCGGGTGATTCCAGAGGCGAGCGATGGCCATTGACCGACCCAAGATCACCAAGCAGGCCGAGAATTTCATGGCCCAGGGCCGGTATGATCGCGCCATCGATGAATTCCTCAAGCTGGTGGAGGACGATCCCTCCAATTCGAACCTCCTGAACCGGGTGGGCGACGCCTACCTTCAGGCCGGCAAGCTCCCCGAAGCCATCGACATGTTCAAGCGGGCCGGCATCGGCTTCGAACGTGGTGGCTTCAACGCCAAGGCCAGCGCCGTGTTCAAGAAGGCCCACCGTAGCCAGCCGGATGACCTGGAGATCTGCGAGCGCCTCGCGGAGCTCTACCGCCAGACGAACATGATCAAGGAGGCGATCCAGATCCACATCGAGGTGGCCGAGTCCTTCACCAAGAAGGGCCTTCTCAAGCGCGCCCTGGAGGAGTTCGCCAAGGTCGTGGAGCTCGACCCCAAGAACCAGAAGAACAAGGTCAAGCTGGCGGACCTCTACAACAAGGAGGGGATGAAGGAGAAGGCGGCGGCCATCTACCTGGACGTGGCCGAGGCCCTCGCCCTGGAGCAGAAGCACATGGAGGCGGGCCAGATCCTCGAGCGCGCCAAGACCATGATCACCACGCCGCACCTGTTCCTGACCCAGTCGCGGCTCGCGGTCATCCAGAAGGATCTCGCCGGCGCGGCCTCCCACCTGCGGGAAGGCCTGCAGGCCAACCCCCGCAGCGCCGAGCTCCTGGACGCCCTGGCGGAAGTGGAACTGCAGTCCAAGGCCCCGGACCGGGCCCTGGAGGCCCTGGGCGAAGTGCCCCAGCTGCCCGAGAAGTCCCTGGGCCTGGCCGAGCGCGCCCTGCGCGAGATGGTGCGCAACGGCAACATCGATGAAGGACTGAAGCTCTTCAAACCCATCGGCCGCGAATTCGGCCGGCGGGGCCTGGGCGAGGCCGCGGCCCGCACCCTGCGCGCCGCGTTGCACGGAGCCTTCAACGCCGAGTCCTGGATCCAGCTGGCGGACATCGCCCACCAGTCCGGAAACCGGGCCGAGCAGGTGGAGCACCTGCGCAGGGCCTACGCCTACGCCATCTCCAAGGAAGACGAGGAAGTCAGCGCCCAGATCCGCGTGCAGCTGCAGGGCATGGGCATCCAGGATCTGGACACCGCCCCCGCGCCCCTGGCGGGAAGCGGGACCTCCACCAGCGGCCCCGGCATCCAGGACATCACCGACCACTCCGAGACCGACGTGGTCCGGCGCATGCAGATCCAGCAGCTGGAGCGCGACGCCGAGAACGCCGTGCGCAACCGGTTCATGGACCGTGCCCTGGAAGCCTACGGCAAGGTGCTGGAACTGGATCCCGCCAACTACGCGGCCATCGTGCGCATCGCCGAGATCCACCGCGCGTCGGGGATCCTGAGCAAGGTGCAGATGCACTACGTGAAGCACGCGGAGAAGCTCGCGGGCCTGGGCCAGCGCAAGATGGCCGTGGACCTGCTGGACCTGGCCGAGAACCTCTTCCCCGGCTCCACGCGCCTCTACCGCCGCAACCTCGGCCTCATGGAGGTGCTCCCCTCCGCCCCGCCGGCGCCCGTGGCGCCCGTGGCCCCCCCGGCTCCCGTGCCCCAGGCCGCCATCGCGCTGCCGGCGCCCAAGGAGGAGCTGCCGGTCCTCCCCCTGGAACTGGAGACCATCCAGGAGCTGCCGCTCATCCCCCTGGACCTGGAGCCGCGCGACTACTCCCGGCCCGAGGTGCCCACCATCCCCGAGCCGCTGCAGTCCATCGACGCCCTGGAGCTGCCGCCNNAGGCTTCGGGATCCCCTCCTGGGAGATCCTGGACCTGCCGGCCGCCGAGCCTGTGCCTCCCGCGCCGGAAGCCCAGCCCGTCTACCCCCAGCAGCCCGAGTACGAGTGGTCCGAGATCACCGCCGCCGGCCTGTCGGAGACCCCCGCGCCCGAGGCGGTGGAGCCGCTGGAACTCTCCCAGCTGGAGCTGCCCCCCCTCGAGCTGGAGCNNCCACCACCCCCGCCGTCCCCGTCGCGCCCGTCTTCGCGGAAGTCCCCGCCCCTGCGGTGATGGACGAGGAGCTGGAATCCTCCCTGGCCGACATCGACTTCCAGCTGGACTACGGGAGCCCCGAGGAAGCCAAGATCGAGATCGAGAACGCCCTGCAGACCCGCCCCGGCCACCCGGAGCTGCTCCGGCGCCTGGAGCTGGCGGACGCCGCCCTGGCGCGGCTCGGCATGCAGGCGCGCCCCGACAGCCTCTCCCAGGCCGACTTCGAGCACTCCTTCTTCGACCTCTCCGACGTGCTGGGCGACGCCCTGCTGGAGAGCGGCGAAGGCGAGGAGATGCACGACGCCACCAACGTCGTCGAGAAGATCCAGAGCGTGGACGAGCTGTTCAACGCCTTCCGCGAGGGCGTGGAGCAGCAGGTCAAGGGCGACGACTACGACACCCACTACAACCTGGGCATCGCCTACAAGGAAATGCTGCTGCTGGAACCCGCCATCGAGGAGTTCAAGAAGGCCATGCGCGACCCCGAGCGCACCCTGGAGTGCTGCTCCATGCTGGCCATCTGCGAACAGGCCCAGAACAACATCGAGGGCGCCGTGGATTGGCTCAGGCAGGGCATCGAGGCCCCGGGCTTCCCGCCCGAGGACTCCATGGGCCTCCACTACGACCTGGGCGTCCTGCTGCTCGAACAGGGCCGCCGGGACGACGCCATGGCCGAGTTCCGCATCGTGCAGGAAATGGACCCCGACTACCGCGACGTCGCCAGGATGGTGCAGTAGTCCTCCATCGCGCCGACGGATCGTTGTCTTTTAAAATGGCCTCT
>DBME01000147.1:10560-11643 GCA_002298155.1 Holophagaceae bacterium UBA706
AGAGGCCATTTTAAAAGACAACGGGATGGCGGCGCGATCGGTGGGGGTTGGCGGGCTGGAAATAATCAGCGCAGTTCTGCGGCTGAGACTCTATCTTTATAGGGTCTCGAGGAGTACATGCCGGCCACTGGAACGACTTTGCCCAACCATCTCGCGCGGTATGTCGTGCCGCAGGATTATGGGGCCTACACGCCCCGGGACCAGGCGGTGTGGCGGCACATCCTCAGGCGGCTCACGGCCCACCTACTGGACCGGGCCCACCCCAGCTACCTCGCCGGCCTGGCTGCCGCGGGCATCGGCGTGGAGACCATCCCGAGCCTGGAGGAGATGAACGAACGGCTGAGCCGGATCGGCTGGAGCGCCGTGGGCGTGCGGGGCTTCATCCCCCCCGCGGTCTTCACGGAGATGCAGGCCATGGGCGTCCTGGCCATCGCCGCCGACATCCGCACCCACGAACACATCGACNNAAGCGCGGGGCACGCCCCCATCCTGGCGGATCCCCGGTATGCCGCCTACGTCCGGCGCTGCGGTGTCGTGGGGTTCAAGGCCATCGCCTCCCGCGAGGACCAGGCGGTGTACGACGCCGTGCGCAACCTCAGCGTCGTGAAGGAGGACCCCGCCAGCACGCCCCAGGACGAGGCCGATGCCCAGGCCCGGCTCCGGGAGGCCCAGGCGGCGCGCACCTACGTGAGCGAGAGCACCCGGGCCAGCCGCCTCTACTGGTGGACCGCGGAGTACGGCCTCGTGGGCGCCCTGGAGGACCCGCGCATCTACGGCGCCGGGATTCTCAGCTCCCTGGGGGAGGCGGCCCACTGCCTGACCCCCCAGGTGGCCAAGCTGCCCCTGACCCTCGACTGCGTGGACCGGGATTTCGACATCACCTGCATGCAGCCCCAGCTCTACGTGGCCCGGGACTTCGACCACCTCTTCGAGGTGCTGGAGGCCTTCGAGGCCACCCTGGCCTGGAAGCGCGGCGGCGCCTACGGCCTGGACGTCGCCCAGCGGGCCGGCACCGTCAACCACGTGATCCTGGATTCGGGGCGAGAGGTCACCGGCATCGTGGTGGGCCAGGCGGGTGGCGTG
>DBME01000331.1:0-3166 GCA_002298155.1 Holophagaceae bacterium UBA706
TGACGGGAAGATCGTGCCAGAGGACGTGCCCGGGCAGGGCCAGGAGGCACAGCCCCAGGCCCGCTGCCAGACCGCGCCAGACCAGGGGCGCGCGGCCCAGGAGGGTCGTGAGGCCGTCCTTGACGCGCAGGTAGACGGTCGCGGCCAGGCCGCACAGGAGCCCCAGGGGCAGGGCCCAGAACAGCTCCCGGGCCCGCAGGGGGAAGACGGCCTTGGGCAGGGGAAGGAGCGGCTCGTAGCCCATGACGCCCGAGAAGACCACGTACCCTGCGGCGGCGGACACCAGGCAGGGCACCAGGGCCTCCGCGGAGAGGGTGCCGTGNNGGCGGCCATGAGGGCGCCACTCAGGGGGGCCCGGAACACGGAGGCCAGGGCCGCGGCCGCCCCGGAGCGGGCCATGACCAGGGGCGGGCGCGTCAGGCGGCGCGTGTGGTTCACGAGGCGGGAGGAGGTGCGCAGGATGCGGTGGTACTGCAGCCCCATGGCGGCCCCGAACCACTTGCCGGGGCCTTCGATGCCCGCGCTGCCGCCGAAGGCGATGGTGAAGGCGCAGCCCACCACCTTGCCCAGGGAGCGCCGCAGGGGGAAGGCGGCGTAGGGGTCCCGGGCGGCCAGATCCATGTCCAGGGACAAGGAGACCTCGCCCAGCCCCGTGAGGGTGAGCCAGGCCGTGGTCAGGAGNNAAGCCCCGCCGCGGGAAGCAGGAGGGTCAGGCGGGTCCGCCAGCCCACGGCCGCCACCCAGGGTTCCAGGCGCTCCAGCCCGAAGAGCGCCGCCGCCACCGCCAGGCCCACCCCCGCGCCCAGGGGCAGCGTCACCGCGACGATGCGCCGGGTATGCGCCAGGAAGCGCAGCCGGGTGGTGCGGGTGGGAAGGAGGTGGGTCGGGTCGGGCAGGGCCATGGGGGCTTTCCGGCGGGCCGGAACGGGCCCCCGTCAGTCCAGGATATCCAGGGTGGTGCCGTCGGCCAGACCCGGGACGGACTCCTTCTCGCCGTGGGGGCCGTAGCCGGACAGGGGCTCCTCCTTCGCGGCCTGCTTATCCTTGTCCCGGGCGGCGTCCGTGCGGGTGGAGCCCGTCACGGCGGGGATGTCCCGGCGCCGGAAGGGGAAATGGAAGGCCCACACGGCTTCGGCCTCCACCGGGTCGGTGCCCTGGGGGACCCGGGCCCAGCCCCCGCCCAGGAGATTGGCGGTGGCGCCCGGCGGCAGCCCGCTCAGGAGGTTGGCCACGTCGGCGGCTCCGGAGCGAAGGGCCGACACCACGGTCTGCTGGGCCTGGAAGGCCAGTTCGGCCTGGGCTGTGGCGTCCTCGGCCTGCAGGTCGACGGTGGCCGCCTGGTTGTCCACGGTGGAAGCCACCGCGGTGGCCTGGGGGGTCAGCGAGACGTCGAAGGCGGGGGTGGGGGTGGACACGTCCAGGAACGAAGCCCCGGGCGCCGCCTGGGTGATGGGCTGCGTCGTGAGGATGGGATTGGTGGTGATGGCCTGGACGTCCATGGGTGACATTCCACACTATCTGATCGGTAAATCCTGCACGTCCTTGAGGGCGTCTGCCTGGATTCTACCAGTCCACTCCTCAGAAACCGAAGCCGATCTCGTCCAGGAGGACCGTTCCCCTGGGTGTCCGGTCGAAGACGAATCGGATTTCCCGCATGCCCACGGGGCTCCAGGTGGGGGAAGCCTCCTTGAACAGGGCCATGGGCAGTTCGTACGTCTGGAAGACCGGTTCCCAGTTCTGCTTGTACAGGGTCCGCTCCAGGGCGTCCCATTTGGTGAAGCGGACCTTCACCGGGGGCTGGAGGGCGCGGAGGCTGGAGAGCGGCACACGGGCGACCGTGCCGTCGGCAGCCACCAGTTCCAGGGTGAGGTCGATGGGTGCCTGGCGCAGGGGCGGGGGCTGGCCGGGGAGGGGGTCCTCGTCCAGGGCGGCCATGGAGAAGACCAGGCGGGTGCCCGCGGTCATGTCCCAGGCCAGGGGCGGCAGGGCGATGGCGTAAGCGGGGACCTTGCCGGGGGCCGGAACCCAGCCCAGCTGCACGGCCCGGTTGTGGAAATTGAAGTCGCCGCGCCCCTTCACGGGGCGCAGGCGCCAGGCCGCGAGGTTCTCGCCCCGCTGGACGGCCCCGGGCAGGGTGGCCCGGGTGAGGTCAAGGCCGTCCTCGAAGGTGGCGACCGCCTGGAAGGTGGAATCCTCGAACTGGTTCAGGATGAGGGCGTTGGGCAGCCAGGCCGAGGCGGTGCGGGGATCCCGGAACATGGGCAGGTACTCGCCCCGCCCGTGGATGGAAGCCTCCAGGAACCCGGAGATGAAGACCCGGGCGATGCGCCGCTGGTCCTCGCCGTCCATGAGGGCACGGGTGCCCTGGAACCAGGCCATGGGCGGGTCATGGTCGTAGAGGCCCCAGCGGGTGTTGAACTGGCCGTGGTTGGCCCGGTACACCCAGAGGGCGGCCTTGAAGTGGGGTTCCCCGCCGGTGAAGCGCAGGCGCTGGTAGGGGCGGGAGCCCGCGAACATGGACACGTCGGCGTCGTGGCTGCCCTGGAGGACCAGGTAGTCCACGTCCTGGAGCGGGGCGGGCTGGCCCGCGGGCTCGTACTGGCCGTCGATGGGCGCGATGGCCACCACGGCCCGGATGCCGAACCCGAAGGCGAAGGGCAGGGCGGCGTTCTCGGGGTGGCAGGGAAGGCGGTTGAAGGCCGCCGCCAGGGCCACGGCCTCGCCCCCGCGGGAATGGCCGACGAGGGCGATGTCGTCCAGGAGCACCTTGCCCTGGAAGGGGTTGCCCTCCTGGGCGTTCCAGGCCCGCCAGGCCTCCAGGTGCTTGAGGAGGATCCAGGCCCGGGCGGCGTTCTCGTGGGGGACGCCCCCTTCCCAGGACCGGTTGAGGAAGTTCTCGTCCACCGACACGAAGATGAACCCCCGGGAGGCCAGGAGTTCGCCCAGATACGCGTAGCCGGCGTCGGAGGGCTCCTGGGCGGTGGCGTTGCCGTGCACGGCCAGGACGAGGGGGAAGGGGCCCTTGCCCACGGGGTAGGTGACCCGCCCGTTCAGGGGGAAGGCGTCCTTGCCGAAGCCCCAGTACCACTTCCGGATCCGGGCGGCGGCCCCGGTGAAGCCGGGGAGCAGGAGGGAGGCGTCCACCGAGGCGGTGCGCAGGGTGGGC
>DBME01000331.1:3196-3346 GCA_002298155.1 Holophagaceae bacterium UBA706
GAGGGTCCGGGATCTTCAGGGGCTCCACGGCGGCGCGGGCCGGGGCGGGCAGGAGCCAGGGATCCGATCCCTTGCCGGAAAGGCGCAGGACGATGCCCGTGCCCGCGGCCAGGGCCAGGAGGATGAGAAGGACGGAGAACGCCGCCTGGC
>DBME01000005.1:0-15005 GCA_002298155.1 Holophagaceae bacterium UBA706
GCGGCGGCTTCGGCGGCAAGGAAGACCTCATCGTCCAGCACCACGCCGCCCTCCTGGCCTACGCTACCCGCGTGCCGGTGAAGGTGACGCTGGGCCGGCAGGAGAGCCTCAAGGTCCATCCCAAGCGCCACGCCATGGAGATGGAGTTCACCGTGGCCGCCGACGCCGCAGGCAACATCACGGCCGTCAAGGCCCATCTGCTTGAGGACACCGGCGCCTACGCGTCCCTGGGCGGCCCCGTGCTCCAGCGCGCCTGCACCCACGCCGCCGGGCCCTACAAGATCGCCAACGTCGACATCGTCGGCGTGGGCGTCTACACCAACAACCCTCCGGGGGGCGCCTTCCGCGGGTTCGGCGTCACCCAGTCCTGCTTCGCCATGGAGTCGTGCATCAACCTCCTGGCCCGGGAGACGGGCCTCAGCCCCTGGCAGATCCGCTTCCAGAACGCGGTGGAGCCCGGCGACGTGCTCCCCAATGGCCAGGTGGCCGATCCCGGCACGGCCCTCAAGGAGACCCTGCTGGCCGTCAAGGACCTGTGCGAGGCGCGTCCCGACGCGGGCGTGGCCTGCGCCATGAAGAACGCCGGCATCGGCGTGGGCCTGTCGGACGTCGGCCGGGTGCGCATCCGCATCCAGGGCGGCAAGGCCGTCGTGTACACCAGCGCGGCCTGCATCGGCCAGGGCCTGGCCTCCGTGCTCATGCAGTTCGTGGCCAACGCCTCGGGCCTGTCCTGGGGCCAGATCGCCGTGGNNTTCAACGGCGAGGCCGCGCGCCTCGCCGCCGCCGACCTGGGCAAGGACCTGGAGACCTCGACCCTCGAAGCACTGGAGGGCCGGGAATACTACCGGGAGTACTCGGGCGTCACGGATCCCTTCGGCTCCGACAAGCCCAACCCGGTGAGTCACGTGGCCTACTCCTACGCCACCCAGGTGGTGCTGCTCGACGCCAACGGCCGCCTGGAGCGGGTCGTGGCCGCCCATGACATCGGCAAGGCCGTGAACCCGACCCAGGTGGAGGCCCAAATCGAGGGAGGCGTGGTGATGGGCCTGGGCTTCGCCCTCACCGAGGACTTCCCCCTCAAGGAGGGCGAGCCCCAGGTGAAGTACGGCACCCTCGGCCTGTTCAAGGCCGCCAACGTGCCGCCCATCGACCCCGTCATCATCGAGAAGAACCCCGATCCCCTGGCCTACGGCGCCAAGGGCCTGGGCGAGATCACCACCATCCCCACGGCCCCCGCCGTGTCCGGAGCCTACTTCCTCCGGGACGGCAAATTCCGCACCTCCCTGCCCCTGGTGGAGACGCCCTACGCCCGGAAGCGGGGATGAGCCTCGAGATCGTCCGGATCCTGGCCGGGGACGCGGAGGAGCGCGTCCTCTGCACGGTCCTGCAGGTGAAGGGGTCCGCCCCCCGCCATGCCGGATCCATGCTCCTGGCCGGCCCCGGGGGGCTCCTGGCGGGCTCCGTGGGCGGCGGCCGGGGTGAGGCCATGGTGCTGGCGGCCTGCCGCGAGCGCCTGGGCACGGGCGATCCCGTCATCCTGGACATCGACATGCAGGGCATGGACGCCGAGGGCCCCGACATGGTCTGCGGCGGCGCCAGCCGGATCCTCGTGGAACCCGTGACGTCCCCGGCGCCCTACCGGGCCGCCCTGGACCTCCTGGAACGCGGCGGGCGCGCGCTCCTGGTGAAGGACCCCGTCACGGGCGCCACGGCCGTCCTGGACGGCGAGGCCCGGAAGGTCCACGGCGCCCTGGAAGGCCCGGGAATCGAGGCCGCCCGCAAGGCCCTGGCCTCCGGGCACCCGCTGCTGGCCGGCGAGCCCCTGCTCTTCCTGCATCCGCTCCTGCCCACCGAGAAGCTGCTCATCCTGGGGGGCGGCCACGTGGGCCGGGCCCTGGCAGCCCTGGCCCCGGGCCTGGGCTTCGCCGTGACGGTGGGCGACGACCGTCCCGAGTTCCTGGAGCCGGGCCGCTTCCCCGCGTCCGTGGCGACCCTGGGCGGCGCCTTCACGGACATCGTCGACCGGTTCCCCTTCGACGCGTCCACCTACGTGGTCATCGTCACCCGCGGGCACCTCTGCGACCTGGAATGCGTGCGCGCCGTCCTGCGCAAGGACTACCGCTACGCCGGCTTCATGGGGAGCCTGCGCAAGACCCGCCTCGTCCTGGCCCAGGCCTTGGCCGACGGCCACCCGGCCGCAAAGGTGGATGCCATCTGCGCCCCCATCGGCCTGGACATCGAGGCGGAAACCCCTGAGGAACTGGCCGTGGCCATCGCCGGGGAGCTGGTGGCGGCCCGCCGCGAGGCGCCCTGCCTGGCGGCTGCCCACCGGGCCCGGACTTCGCGCCGCACCGCCCCATGAACCTCGCGGAGGCCCTGCTACCCCTGGTCCCGGGCGGCACGGGCTCCATCGCCTTCGTGGGCGCCGGCGGCAAGACCACCGCCGTGTTCACGCTGGCGCGGGAACTGTGGCAACGGGGCCGCACCGCCCTGGTCACCACCACCACCCATATGCTCGATCCCCGCCTGGGGCCCCCGGGCGCCGAAGGACGCCTGGTGTTCCGCGCGGCCATGGAAGGGCCCTACGACGGATCCGAAGCCTGGGGTCCCCGGGGCGGTCCGGCGATCCTCATGAGCCGCGAAGCCGAGGCTCCCGAGAAGGTGAAGGGCATCCATCCCTCCTGGATGCCGGCCCTGGAAAAGCTTTGGGACTTCGTGGTGGTGGAGGCCGACGGGGCCCGGCGGCTCCCCCTCAAGGCCCCCGGCGGCCACGAGCCCGTCCTGCCCCCGGGCGCGGGGCTGGTGGTGGGCGTCCTGGGCCTGGACGGCCTGGGCCGGCCCATGGACGCCGCCAGCGTGCACCGCCCGGACCGCTTCGAGGCCGTCACCGGCTGCGAACCGGGGGAGCCCATCCGCTGGGACCATCTGGCAGCGCTGGTGCGTCACCCCCAGGGCCTCTTCAAGGATGCCCGGGGACCCCGCGCGCTCCTCCTGAACAAGGCGGACACCGTGGCGGAACGGCCCTCCACCGCCCAAATGGCGGAGCTGGGGCTCGAGGGGGCGCTGCTCTGCTCGCTGCGTGAGCCCGAAGGCGTTATCGTCTGCCTGCGGGAGGGATGCGCGCCATGGCCATGATCGAGGGGAAGCTGGTGGTGGTCCGGGGGGCCGGGGATCTGGCCACCGGGGTCATCCTCCGCCTGCACAGCGCGGGTTTCCGGGTGGTGGCGCTGGAGACCGGCAGCCCCAGCGCGATTCGCCGCACGGTGAGCCTCTGCGAAGCGATGTACGAGGGTTCCGCCTGCGTGGAGGGCCTGCGCGCCCTGCGTTGCGGCACCCTCCCGCCACGGTGGTCCCCGGGGGATCCCGTGGCGATCCTGGAGGATCCCGGCTGCGCCATCCTCGGGCAGGTGGCCCCCGCCNNCGTGGACGCCATCATCGCCAAACGCAACCTCGGAACCCGCATGGACATGGCCCCCGTGGTGGTGGCCCTGGGGCCCGGCTTCACCGCGGGGCGCGACGCCCACGCCGTGGTGGAGACCAACCGGGGCCACGACCTCGGCCGGGTGCTGCTGGAGGGGGCCGCGGCGCCCAACACCGGCGTGCCGGGGCTCATCGCGGGCATGGGGCGGGAGCGGGTCATCCACGCGCCGCAAGCCGGCAGGGTGGAGCCCCTGTGCGCCATCGGCGACACCGTGGAGGCCGGCCAGCCGGTAATGAGGATCGCCGGGGAACCGGTGCCTTCGGCCATCGCCGGGGTGGTGCGCGGCCTCATCCGGCCGGGCTTCGAGGCCCACGCCGGGCTCAAGGTGGCCGACGTGGATCCCCGGTGCGTGAGGGAGCACTGCTTCTCCGTCTCCGACAAGGCCCGGGCCATCGCCGGCGGCGTGCTGGAGGCCATCCTGATGCTGGGGGCGCCGTGATCTACCTGGACAATGCGGCCACCAGCCACCCCAAGGCCCCCGGCGTTCCGGGCGCGGTGGCGGCCTGCCTGGAGCAGGGCGGCGGCAGCCCCGGGCGCGCCAGCCATGCCCTGGCCCGGAACGCCAGCCGCACCCTCTTCGAGGCGCGGGAGGCCTGCGCGGCCCTGCTGGGACAGGGTCCCGCCGAGGGGCTGATCTTCACCCGCAACGCCACGGAAGCCCTCAACGTGGCCATCCGGGGCACGTTGCGCCCGGGGGGCTGCGCCGCCGTCTCCTCCCTGGAGCACAACGCCGTGATGCGCCCCCTGCGCCAGCTGGAAGCCGACCTGGGCGTCCGCCTCCTGGTGGTGCCCTTTGACGCCTGCGGACGTCCCGATCCCGCCGCCCTGCGGGATGCCTTGGGCCTCCGGCCCCAGCTCATGGTCATGACCGCCGCCAGCAACGTCACGGGAGCCCTCACCCCCGCGGCGGACGTGGCCGCCCAATGCGGGCGCCTGGGCATCCCCTTCTGCCTGGACGCGAGCCAGGCGGCGGGCCATGTCCCCATCCCCCCCGGCTGCAGCCACGTGTGCTTCGCGGGCCACAAGGGCCTGCTCGGGCCCGGCGGCACGGGCTGCCTTTACCTTGCCCCGGGCGTGCTTCCCGACCCCTTGGTCCTGGGCGGCACCGGCAGCGCCTCGGAAAGCGAGGTGCAGCCTTCGGTCCTCCCGGACCGCTACGAGGCCGGCACGCCCAACCTGCCGGGTCTCGCAGGTCTCCTGGCCGCCCTGCGGCATCTGGAGGGCGAAGGCATCGACGCCATCCACGCCCGGGAGTCCCGCCTGTGCGACGACCTCCTGCGGGGCCTCCTCCAGCTGCCCGGGGTGGCCGCCCCGGGCCCGGTCCCAGGCGCCCCCCGCGTTCCGGTGGTCTCCATTACCATCCAGGGCCGGGACCTGGGCGAGGTGGCCCTGGAGCTGGACCGCCGCGACATCTGCACACGGGTGGGCCTCCATTGCGCCCCCGCGGCGCACCGGAGCCTGGGCACCCTGGAGGGGGGCGGCACCCTGCGCTTCTCCCCCGGGTTCGCCACCACCCCCGGCGAGATCCGGGATACGCTGGCCGCCCTGGAGGAGATCCTCACGTGAACCTCACCGCCCACACCCGCTTTTCCGGCTGCGGCGCCAAGCTCGGCCCCGGTGTCCTGGAGAAGGCCCTGTGCGGCCTCTCCCAGCCCGCCTATCCCGACCTGCTCGCGGATTTCTCGGGCAGCGAGGACGCCGGGCTCTTCCGCATCGGCCCCGACGCGGCCCTGGTGCAGACGGTCGACTTCTTTCCGCCCATCGTGGACGACCCGCGGCTCTTCGGGCGCATCGCCGCGGCCAACGCCCTCTCGGACCTCTACGCCATGGGCGCCCGGCCCATCACCGCCCTGGCCCTGGTGTGCCACCCCCTGCGGGAACTGGGCATCGAGCCCCTCCGGGCCATGATGGAGGGCGGCCTCGAGGCCCTGGTGGAGGCCGGCTGCGCCCTGCTGGGCGGCCACAGCATCGAGGATCCGGAACCCAAGCTGGGCTACGCGGTCACGGGCATCGTCGATCCGGCCCGGGCCTGGCGCAACAATACGCTCGTGCCCGGTGGCGCGCTCATCCTCACCAAGCCCATCGGCACGGGCCTGGTGAACATGGCGCTGCGGGCCGGCTGCGCCTCCCCGGAAGCCATGGCGGCCTCCCATACCGCCATGGGCACCCTCAACCGCGCCGCGGCCGAGGTGCTGGCGCGGTTCCAGGTCATGGCCTGCACGGACGTCACCGGCTTCGGCCTGGCGGGTCACGCCGCCGAGATGGCCGGGGGCGGGTGCTGCGGCCTGACCCTGTTCCCGGACCGGGTCCCCCTGCTGCCGGGCGTGGGCGACTACGCCGCCATGGGGCTGGTCCCCGAAGGGACGTACCGCAACCGGGAAGGCCGGCGGCACTGCCTGCGGGGGGAGCTCTCGCCCCTGGAGCTGGACCTGGTCTTCGATCCCCAGACGTCCGGGGGTTTGCTGGCCGCGGTCCCGGAAAGCGTTGCCGGCGAGGTCCTTTCCGCCCTGCACGAAGCCGGCGTGGAGGCCTGGAACATCGGCGCCACCGGCGGCGAGCCCGGCACCATCCAGATCGCCCGGCCGTGACCCTCCTGGCCACCTACCCTTCGAGCCACGCCGCCCTCCGGGCGGAGCGCAGGCTCAAGGATGCCGGACTCCCCATCGAGCTCATCCCCGTGCCCCGGCAGATCCACAGCAGCTGCGGCTTCTGCCTGCTGGTGCACCTCCAGGAACCGGACGCCACGCTCCTGGACAGCGGCCTCGAAGGCCTCTGGCGCGCCCTCGACCCCGAACCCGGCCAACCGCGGAGACGCTATGAACGCCACCCATCGCACCCTTGACGCCCGCGGCCTCGCCTGCCCCGAGCCCGTGATCCTCACCCGGAAGGCCCTGGCCGAAGGCGGGTTCGAGACCCTGGAAGTGGTCGTCGACAACGACGCGGCCCGGGAGAACGTGCTGAAGTTCGCCGAATTCTCCCGGTGCCCCGTGGCCCGGGTCGAGGCGGCTGAAGGGGTCTTCCGCCTCTGGCTCGCCACCGCGGGCGCGCCGGCCCCCGCCCCGGAGGTCCCCTCCCCGGCCTCGGCCGGGGGCGCCGTGGTGCTGGTGGCCACGGAGGCCATCGGCAGGGGCGACGACGAACTGGGGCGGCTGCTCATGCGCGGGTTCCTGTTCGCGCTCACCGAATGCGAACCCCCGCCCCTGCGCGTGATCCTCATGAACGGCGGGGTGAAGCTGGCGGTGGAGGGCGCCGAATCCCTGGTCAACCTCCGGCGCCTCGCGGACGCGGGGGTGGAGATCCTGGCCTGCGGCACCTGCCTGGAGTTCTTCGGCCTCAAGGCCTCCCTGGCGGTGGGGCGGGTCTCCAACATGTACGAGATCGCCGGGCACCTCCTCCAGGGGCCCGCCGTCACCCTGTCCTGACGCAGGATCCCTGGCAATCCAAGGGTTTCGGGGGTATAAAAGCGTCGAGGTGGACCATGAACCCCCAGGCACGCGCCGAACTGCTCATGTCCTATGCCCAGGGACCCCGGATCCTGAAGGAGGCCCTGGCGGCCTACCCGGCCGAGGCCCTGGATTTCCAGCCCGCCCCGGGGAAGTGGAGCCTGCGCACCATCGTCCTGCACCTCGCCGAAAGCGAACTGCAGGCCTATGCGCGGGCCCGGACGATCATCGCCGAGTCCGGCTCGCCGGTGCTCGCCTACGACCAGGACAAGTGGGCCGCGAGCCTGGACGCCGCCGCCCAGCCCCTGGACGAGGCCCTGGACCTCTTCCGGCTCCTGCGGGAAATGTTGGCCCGGCAACTCCGCGCCCTGCCCGAGGACGCCTGGGACCGCCACATGGTGCATCCGGAGCGGGGCAAGGTGACCCTGGAGCAGTGGCTGGGCATCTACGAGAACCACCTGAAGGTGCACCTGGCCCAGATGGAGCGAACCTTCAAGGCCTGGCCCCGGGACTGAGACCGGCTCTCATGCAAATTGGCGTTGGCCGCACCCGGCGCGCAAAGTTACAATGGATCCTTTGCGCACAGGAGTTGAAACCATGATCGGCCCGTGTCTCGTCCTGCTTCTGGGTGGTGCCCCCAACGGCGCCCTCGCCGGGCTGAACCTGGGCCCCGTCGAGCTGCGCCTGCGGCACGCCGTGGTTGTTTCAGCGGACGCCCCGGCTGGGGTGGACCTCCCGGACACGGACGAACCTGACGCGGAGGCCCCCGGCGACGAAGCCGGCGCCGCTCCGGCCGGGGACGTACCGCTCCGCAAGGCCGATGTCCTCCGCACCCCTGCGCCGACCAAGGAGCACTGAATGACCCTTCAGGAAAAGTTCGAAGCCCTCAGGTCCCGCTACTCGGCAGCGATGAAGGGGGGCGGGCAGGCCCGCATCGACAAGCAGCACCAGGGCGGAAAGCTGACGGCGCGTGAGCGCGTCGCCTCCTTCCTTGACGAGGGCTCCTTCGAGGAAGTGGACGCCCTGGCCCACAACCCCTCCGGCGGCGAGGCCATCCCCGGCGACGGCGTGGTCACCGGTTTCGGCCGGGTCGATGGGCGCCCCGTGGCCCTCTTCGCCCAGGACTTCACGGTCGTCGGCGGCAGCCTCTCCCTGACCCATGCCCGGAAGATCTGCAAGATCATGGACATGGCCATGAAGGTCGGATGCCCTGTCATCGGTTTCAACGATTCGGGCGGAGCCCGCATCCAGGAGGGCGTCAACTCCCTGGCCGGGTACGCGGAGATCTTCCTGCGCAACACCATGGCCTCGGGCGTCATCCCCCAGATCTCGCTCATCATGGGCCCCTGCGCCGGCGGCGCCGTCTACAGCCCCGCCATCACCGACTTCATCACCATGGTTCGGAACACGAGCTACATGTTCGTCACCGGCCCCGAGGTGATCAAGGCGGTCACCCACGAGGACGTCACCAAGGAAGAGCTGGGCGGGGCTTCGGCCCACGGCTACAAGTCCGGCGTGGCCCACTTCCTGGTGCCCTCCGACCTGGCGGCCCTGGCCCACACCCGCGAGCTGCTGTCCTTCCTGCCCTCCAACAACCTCCAGGAGGCCCCCCGCCGGGCTCCGCTCATGGAGATGCCCCTGGAGAACCCGGACCTGGACACCATCATCCCCGAGGATCCCAGCAAGCCCTATGACGTGCGGCAGATCATCAAGGGCGTGGTGGACGACGAGCACTTCTTCGAGGTCATGGACGCCTACGCCGGCAACATCGTCATCGGCTTCGGGCGCCTCGACGGCCGCAGCGTCGGCATCATCGCCAACCAGCCCGCGCACCTCGCCGGGGTGCTGGACATCGCCTCCAGCGAGAAGGGCGCACGCTTCGTGCGGTTCTGCGACGCCTTCAACATCCCCCTCATCGTCTTCGAGGACGTCCCGGGCTTCCTGCCCGGCGTCAACCAGGAGCACGGCGGCCTCATCAAGAACGGCGCCAAGCTGCTCTACGCCTTCTGCGAGGCGACGGTGCCCAAGCTCACCATCATCACCCGCAAGGCCTACGGCGGCGCCTACATCGTGATGGCCTCCAAGCACATCCGGGCGGACTTCAACTTCGCCTACCCCACGGCCGAGATCGCCGTCATGGGCGCCGACGGCGCCGCGAACGTGCTCTACGCCAAGGACATCGCCAAGGCCGAGGATCCCGTCGCCAAGCGCGCCGAGATCGTCGCGGACTACAACGAGCGCTTCGCCAACCCCTACGTGGCCGCCGGCCTGGGCTACGTGGACGAGGTCATCATGCCCCGCGAGACGCGCAAGAAGCTGCTGCGCGCCCTCAACCTGCTGGACACCAAGCGCGAGTCCATGCCCCCGAAGAAGCACGGCAACATCCCCCTCTGATCCGGAGCGGACATCTGCCGGGGACCCATCCGCCCGAGCGGGCGGATGGGGGTCCAGCACGGCTGCTTGAACGCAGGGTGGGCGGCTTCCAGGCCCTTGGGCGAAACCGCAGTCTGCGCATTAAAATTAGTAATAATTTGAGTTGATTTGTGGGTGAAAATTTTTTCATCCTGTGAAAATTTTTTATTGATCCCTGGGTCCTTTTTTCTCACAATGATCCTGTCACTTTGAATCGATCTTTCGATCCCAATCCGTGAGAACGGCACCAGGCATCCGCAGGTCTGTGACCCTGGTCCGTTGCCATCCTTGTTCTCATTCCACCCGGAGGGCCGACGCGTGCCTGCGCCCCTCCGCTTCCCGACCCGGAGGACACCATGTCCAGTTCAGGCGTCTTGACCAACCTCGATACCCGCATTTCGGAACTCGCGGCCCAGTACCTGCCCCTCGCCGCGGAAATGCTGCGGGAGGCCATCCGCATCCCCGCCGACTACGTCGACAAGTCCCTGGAACAGGGCGGTGATCCCGCCTGCGGCACCTCCAATCACGAGTTCCCCCGCCTGGACTACCTCCGCAGGAAGATCGTCGAGATCAAGGCCGTGCGCCGCGACGAGGACGCCTTCTTCGACGAGTTCGGCAACCTGGTGTGGTGGGTCGAGGATCCCAACGACGGCATCGACCCCGACCAGAAGAAGGTCATCTATATCGACGGCCACACGGACACGGTCAAGCCCCTGCGCGCCCAGTGGCGCGAAAAGGTGGGCGGCGTGGACTGCTTCAACGGCATCGTCGACCCCGCCAGCATCAACAAGGAGTTCCTCCGCAAGGAACTGGGCTACCTGCCCGCGGAGAGCGAGTGGAACCACCTGATCTTCGGCCGCGGTTCCGCGGACCAGCTGGGGGGCGTCGTGGCCGCGGCCATCGCCACCAAGATCCTGCTCGAGCTGGAATCCGAAGGCGCCCTCAAGGGCGTGATCGTGCGTTCCTACGGCACGGCCTGTGAAGAGGACAATGATGGCGCCGGCCCCATGTATCTCGTGCGCAAGGTCTTCCCCACCGCCAAGGCCAACATCATCCCCGACGTGGTCATCCTCACGGACGGCTCCGGCTGCTCCAAGAACGGCGCCCTGGGCATCTACCGGGGCCAGCGCGGCCGCATGCAGATCGAGGTGACCGTCACCGGCAAGTCCTGCCACGGCTCCATGCCCTGGGAAGGCAAGAACCCCCTCGAGTTCGGCGGCGCCATCCTCAAGGAGGCCGCCGACAAGTACAACCAGCGCATCGGCTTCAAGGACGATCCCTTCCTGGGCCACGGCACCCGCACCGCCTCCTGGTCCAAGCTGGACACCCCCAGCGACTGCGCCGTGCCCGAGAAGTTCACCTTCCGCTTCGACCGCCGCCTCACCATCGGCGAGACCCCCGAGCAGTCCTGCGCCGATGTGGAGGCCCTGGACGCCGTGGCCGCCGCCCGCAAGGCCGGCCTGGACGTGCAGGTCTCCATCCCCACCTACACCGAAGCCAGCTGGAACGGCTACGTGCTGAACAACCCCCAGGTCTACCTGGGCTGGCTCACCCCCGAGGAGCACCCCGCGGTGCAGGCCGCCGTGGAAGCCTACGAGAAGGTCATCAGCCCCAACGTCGAAGGCAAGATCGGCACCGGCGGCTGCGTCACCAAGGAGCCCCGGGTCGACCGGTGGGTCTTCTCCACGGACGGCGTGGGCTTCCCCGTGCCCAAGGATGCCGACATCCCCGGCAGCCGCGACAAGAAGTGGGTGGTCAACGAGGTCTACAAGCACCCTGCGATGATCGGCTTCGGCCCCGGCATCGAGCAGAACACCCACAAGATCGGCGAGTGCCTCGACGAGCGCGAACTGCAGCACTGCGCCGCCTTCCTGGCCCGCTTCCCCACCATCTACGCAGCGAAGTAGCCCTTCCCGGCCGAAACCACTTAATCAAGTCATTGAAGCCAGGCAGGTACTTTCATGGAAAAAGCATTCCGCCCCATCCAGCTTGACGTGTTGGCCTCCTGGATCTTCCGGGAGATGGATTCCCGGGAGACCGTGCTGGGGATTCCCAAGGCCAACATCCAGGTACCCCACGCCAAGCTGGCGACGGAAATGTTCGGGCACACCGTGGCCGCCCCCCTGGGGGTGGCCGCGGGTCCCCACACGCAGCTGACCCAGAACATCGTGGCCAGCTGGCTCTGCGGCGCCCGCTTCATCGAGCTCAAGACCGTCCAGATCCTGGACGAGCTCGCCATCAGCAGGCCCTGCATCGACTCCGCGGACGAGACCTACAACTGCGAATGGTCGCAGGAGCTCAAGCTCGAGCAGTCCTTCGACGAATACCTCAACGCGTGGGTGCTCATCCACGCCCTGGCCCACCGCATGGGCCTCCAGGGCCCCGGCACCCACTTCAACATGAGCGTCGGCTACAACCTCGAGGGCATCCAGACCGAACGGGTCCAGGCCTTCATCGCGCACATGCGCGACGCGGGCGACGCCCTGCCCCGCGCCATCGAGAAGGTGGCCAAGGTCTATCCCGGCGTTCGCGACATCCACATCCCCGCCCGGATCTCCAACCACATCACCCTGTCCACCATGCACGGCTGCCCCCCGGCGGAGATCGAGCGCATCGCCGCCTACCTCCTCACGGACCTGGGCGTGGACACCTGGGTGAAGCTCAACCCCACCCTGCTGGGACCGGAGCGCCTCCGGGGCATCCTCAACGACACCCTCGGCTTCGACATCGAGGTGCCCGACGAGGCCTTCGGGCACGACCCGAAGTTCCCCGACGCCATGGCCATGGTCAAGAGCCTGGCCGCCCTGGCCCGGGGACGGAGCAACGCCTTCGGCCTGAAGCTCTCCAACACCCTCGAGGTGGTGAACCACCGGCCGGTGTTCCCCACCAACGAGAAGATGATGTACATGTCCGGGCGGTCCCTGCACCCCCTGACGCTCACCCTGGCCCACCTGGTCACCGAGGAGCTGGACGGGGCCGTCCCCATCAGCTTCTGCGGCGGCGCCAACGCCAGCAACTTCCCGGACCTCGTGGCCGACGGCATGGGTCCCGTCACCACCTGCACCGACCTCCTCAAGCCCGGCGGCTACGCCAGGCTCCAGCAGTACCTGGTGAACCTCGAGGACGCCATGGCGTCCACCGGGGCCGACAGCCTCGAAGCCTTCGCCCATGCCGTCTCCGGCGGCCATGGCGCCCGCTTCAACCTGGCCCGCCACGCCATCCGCGCCGTGGGCGACGACACCTACACCCGGCGCGCCCGGCCCCTGGTGTTCAAGGGCGACCGGCCCCTGGGCACCTTCGACTGCATCGCGGCCCCCTGCTCCGAGGCCTGCCCCACGCACCAGAACATCCCCGACTACATGTGGCTGGTGGCCCATGGCAGGACCGGGGAGGCCATGGACGTCATCCTGCGCACCAACCCCCAGCCCGGCATCACCGGCAGCGTCTGCGACCATGTGTGCACCGAGCGCTGCGTGCGCAACTTCTACGATTCGCCCCTGGCCATCCGGGAGATCAAGCGCTTCGCCTTCGAGAACTCCGCCCCCGCCGCACCCAAGCCGGGCCCGGCCAAGGGCGTGAAGGTGGCCGTGGTGGGCGCGGGACCCGCGGGACTTTCCGCCGCCTACTTCCTGGCCCGCATGGGCTTCCAGGCGGAGGTCTTCGAGGCCCGCACGGAACCCGGCGGCATGGTCAGCGGCGTCATCCCCGGCTACCGGCTCACGAAGGAGACCCTGGAAGCCGACCTGGACCGCCTGCGCGCCCTGGGCGTGAAGATCCACTTCGGCAAGGCCCTGGGCCGCGACATCACCCTGGAGGGCCTGCGCCGGGACCACCCCTACGTCTTCCTGGGCGTTGGCGCCCAGAAGGGCAAGCGCCTGGGCATTCCCGGCGAGAATGCCTCGGGCGTCATGGATGCCCTGGACTTCCTGGACAAGGTCCGGTCCGGCGCCCCCATGGACCTGGGCCGCAGGGTCCTGATCATCGGCGGCGGCAACTCCGCCATGGACGCCGCGCGCAGCGCCCGGCGCCTGGTCAAGGACGGCGAAGTGACCCTCGTCTACCGGCGCACCCGCGCCCAGATGCCCGCGGACCCCGCCGAAGTGGAGGACTGCCTCCTGGAGGGCATCGGCCTGAGGGACCTGCTCGCCCCCGCCTCGGTGGAGACCCGGGACGGCAAGGCCACCGGCCTCGTGTGCAACGTGATGCGCCTGGGCGAGCGTGACGCCTCCGGACGGCCCCGCCCGGTGCCCGTGGAAGGCGCCGTGGAGATCGTCCCCGCCGACACCATCATCCCGGCCATCAGCCAGGAGCCGGTCCTGGACTTCCTGGAAGGCCTCGAGGTGCGCCTGCGCCGCGACGGCACCCTGGACGTGGACCCCCGCACCCGGGAGACCAGCGTGGTGGGCCTGTTCGCCGGCGGCGACGCCGTGCACGGACCCGCCTCGGTCATCCAGGCCATCGCCGATGGCCGCGCCGCCGCGGAGGCCATCGGCCGCCGCCACGGCATCGTGCCCCCCGCCGAACCCCAGCTGCACAAGGGCATCGCCACCGCCACGTCCATGGAGAAGAAGAGCCGGGTGGCCCGTCCCCAGACCGTGCCCGTCCTCCCCGTGACGGAGCGGGAGGGCTTCGCGGAGGTGATCCACGCCTTCAGCGCCGAGGCCGCGGCCCTGGAAGCCAGCCGGTGCCTGGACTGCGACGATCTCTGCAGCCTCTGCGTCACCGTCTGCCCCAACCGCGCCAACGTGGCCTATGCCGTGGAGCCCTTCTCCCTCCAGATCCCCAACCTGGTGGTGCGCAAGGGACGTCTGGTGGCCGAAGGGGCCCGGGACTTCCACCTGGCCCAGACCGTCCAGACCCTGAACATCGGCGACTTCTGCAACGAATGCGGCAACTGCGACACGTTCTGCCCCACCAAAGGCGCCCCCTACCGGGACAAGCCCAAGTTCTGGATCGATCCCGAGGGCTATGCCGAGGCCAAGGGCGACGCCTTCCGCTTCGTGCCCCTGGAAGGGGGCCTGGGCATCCGGGCTCGCCTGGCGGGACAGGAACACAGCCTGGATGTGCGGGACGGCGTGGCCGACTACCGCTCCAGCCGGGTCACCGCCCGGTTCAAGGCCCCCGCCTGGGACCTCCTGGGCTTCGAGGCCGTGGCGGACCTGCCCGAGGGCGCGCAGGTGGACCTTTCCCCCTGCGCCACCCTCCTCGGCCTGCTCTTCGCGCAGGCGGAATTACCCACTGTGTGAAAATATTTTCATTCGCTGAAAAATTTTGTTGACGACCGGGTCTTCTATTTTAGAATCACTTGAAAATCAACACATTCCCCTCCCCTGCGTGCACCGTTCCAGCGTCCTTCCCATTACCACTCCGTCCTTCCGGGCGAATCATCTGGAGATGATATGAGCAGTGAGCAAGGGGTCCATCCCGTAGACGAGGTCCTGCCCATCGGCAAGCTCTCGCTACTCGGCATCCAGCATGTCCTCGTGATGTATGCGGGGGCCGTGGCCGTGCCGCTCATCGTGGGCGGCGCGCTCCATCTGCCCAAGGAGCAGCTGGCCCTTCTCATCAATGCCGATCTGTTCGCCTGCGGCATCGTCACCCTGATCCAGGCCCTGGGCGTGTGGCGCTTCGGCATCCGCCTGCCCGTGATGATGGGCGTGACCTTCGCC
>DBME01000005.1:15124-15286 GCA_002298155.1 Holophagaceae bacterium UBA706
CGGTGGTCACCGGCACGATCATCTCGGTGATCGGCATCTCCCTCATGAAGATCGGCATCAACTGGGCCGCGGGCGGCGCGCATCCCGGCGTCCCCGGCTACGGGTCCCTGGGCAACCTCGCCATCGCCGGCATCGTGCTCCTGGCCATCCTCCTCATCATCC
>DBME01000167.1 GCA_002298155.1 Holophagaceae bacterium UBA706
GCGTCGGCCACCTGGAGCCCGGGCCCCAGCAAGGGGACGCCATCACCCGCGAGCCGCGCCGGATCGAAGGCGGGATCCGAGGCGATCCCCACCGTCATCGCGCAGGCGCCGCGGGCATCCACGCCCATGGGCGCCCCGGCCCGCGCCCGGTCCCATTCACGCAGGACGGTGACGCGGTGCGCGCCCCCGTCGCCGAGGAGTTCCATGCGGTAGGAACCCTCCCCGCCGTCGGGCCGCAGCAGCCGGCAGGCCCCGTACGGCACCCCCGCCTCCGCGAGACGGGCCGCCCACCGCGTGGCATCGCCCTCCGCGCTGTCCAGCACCAGCAGCATTCCGCCCAGGCCCAGCACCTGGCCCAGCCATTCCACGAACGCCGTCGCCGGCGCGAGGCCGTGGGCCACCACCACGGCCGCCGCGGTGCCCGCCTCCACCCGGGTGGAAACCCGCCCACAGAGCGCATCGGCCAGCACCTGGCCCTCCGCCCAGTTACGCAGGAAGATCGAACTGCCCGCCACCTGGCTCCAGGACTTCACATCGTGGGCATGGGTCGTGCGCCAGACCTGGGTTTCCGCGTCCCGTCCCGCGTCCAGGCCGAAGCGGTTCCGGTCCTCGTAGAGCCGGGTTCCCGGCATGAGGGTCAGGATGTTGTCCGCGCAATCGCTGAGGCCCAGGGACGCCACGAACTCCGAGGTCGTATTCCAGTCGTCCGGTGTCTCCAGGGGAAGGCCCCGGATGACGCTGGTCTCCACACTCAGCCCTACCTCCCGGGCAGCCGCCACAGCCGAGCGGACCGAGGCCAGGAAGGCCTTCTCCCGGTCGAACGCGGGATCGCGCTCCGCCTCGGGCCGGCTCACCTTGCCGATGGCCCGGAGGACCTTGGGGGCGCCCGATTCGATGCCGAAACAGACCCCGGAAAACCCGGCCCTGCGCATCAGGGCCAGGAGGTCCGCGTCCACCCGGTCCGCCCGGGTCATGGCCCTGAGTTCCAGGCGAAGGCCCCGCTCCAGGATCCCTTCGCAGATCTCCCGGGCCCGCGCGGGACGGATGGTGAAGGCATCGTCATAAAGCTGCACCCGGGCTGGCCGTCCATCCCGCCCGAACCTGCGCTGCAGCGCCTCCAGGTCGTCCAGCACCCGTGGCACGCCGTGGAACCGGATCCGCTTGCCGGACACCGCGGCGAAGCTGCAGAAGGTGCAATGCTGATCACACCCGCGCGCCGTCAGGTAGCCGATGCCCGGTGAGGCCACGAGGCCCAGCTGGAAGGGGGAAGGCAGGTCGTCCAGCGATGCGAAGGCGCCCTCCGGGAAGCTGGACAGCTGGGTCACGGCCGTGGCGATGGGCCCTTCCGGCGTGGCCAGGACCAGGTTCGGAAGGTCCGCGAGGAGGTCCGCCAACGAGCCGCGGGGGCTTGCGCAACCCAGGATCCGTTCCGCGATGGCGGTGATCGTGCCCTCCCCCGCGCCCCGCAGCACGCCGTCGGCGCCCAGGAGTTCCAGGGTCTCCACCGGGCTGAAGGTGGCATTGGGCCCGCCCACCAGCACCACGGCCTCCGGAAGGGTGGCACGCACGACGCGGGCCAGGATCCGGCTCAGGTACAGATTGGTTTCGTAGACCGTGAACCCCACCACCGAAGGGCGCGCCTCCCGGAGGAAGGACGCGAATTCGGGCAGGCTCGGCATGGCCGTGGGCAGGTACTGGAACGAGGCGATGCCCGCCTCCTGGAGGACCGCCCTCAGGTAGGCCGCGCCCAGGTGTTCCGAGAACTCCGGCTGATCGCCGCCCGGGGCCATCAGGAACATGATCTGGGGTCCTGGCTCCTGCAAAGTACCTCCCGGCCGCACAGGCGCCCGGAAGCGCCCTCGAAGACTGACAATGTCTTTAAGGGGAGATTCTAACCTGGACGATCAGGCTGGGTATGTGCGGAAAACAAGCAAAGGCTCTTTCAGGGCTTGGGAATTACGACGATGGCGTTGGCCCCTCCTTGATGATCTTTGGCCGTTAGCCGCGTGGCGACCCCATCCTTCCAGACGGTGGCATACGACGCCGTCAGGTTTCCGCCTGGGAGCAGGCTCTCTATACCGGATACGTACAGGCTTCCTTTGCAGATGGTCATGCCCGTCAACTCGAAAAACCCTTCGGCCGGAAGAACCATGGCCACACCATTTTTCCATACAACCATCTGATCGGTCAGGTCCTGAAGGCGCCTCCATCCGCATACGTACACATCATTTCCGGAGACCAGCACCGATTTTGCAGAGCTTCCGATCGCCCCAGGAGCAAGGAAGGTCGGGTCTCCGTTCTTCCAAAGAACGGCCGTCCAATATCCCCCTTCCTGCACCATGTTGCCACAGACGTAGGTATCTTCACCTGATATGCAAAGGCCCTCAAAATACGCTCCGGCCTTTTCCATCGCGACGACACCGTTCTTCCACAAGACCCCATTGGGTTCCACGCGTCCGGCGGCAAATACGTCGCCACCGGAGACAACCAGGGCCTTGACCGACGAATTCGTCGGTTCGCTCGTCAAGTAGGTGGGGACATTATTCTTCCAGATGGTGGCGCCATGCCCGGAAGTGTCTGAGAGCGTGGACCCAAGGGTCTGCCCGCCAATGTATACATCGCTCCCCGATATGGCAATTGCGAAACCGTGGGCATCCTCCGGGCCGTTGGTCACCTGCCCACCTCCCGCATTCAGCCAAAACATGAGCCTGTGCTGACTGGGGTCCCATGGCGTTGACAAGGAATAGCCTGTCGAATAGACCTGGCTGCCTGAAACCGCGAGGGCAAGAACTTTCGATTCCGGGTCGGGTACGGAGTATCCCAGGGGCGTTCCATTCTTCCACACCCTTGGCACGATCTTGGTGCCCTGCGAATCGTACCCAGCGACATAGACATCCACATCGGATACCGGGGGCGGTTCCGGCGAGCCACCTCCCCCGCAGGACACGAGAAGGCCAAGGACCGCGAGCGACGTCAGAGCCCATCTACTTGGCGAATTTGAAACAAGGAATCTCATGACGCCTCCAGAGGCTGTTCACAAACGCTTTGCATGGTCCAGGAACCCTGCGGCCGTCGGTTGATTTAGCCATGAACAGATATGAACAATTATGACCGTTGGGCACGAGTCAAGGCAACGGCGTCTCGATTCCGGCCTCCCGGCCTTACGAGCGCGCCTCTACGACTTTGTAATATGATGGATGCCTTGGACTTCTGGCCTCCGGTTGGCTGTCCGGATCGAACGCGGAGGCACGGTGCCCAGCTTCTCCCTCATACCCAGTCTATCCCTGCGCCAGAAGGTCCGGCACATGGCGGTGGTGCAGGTCCTGTTCCTGCTCCTCCTCACCGGCATCGGCTGGATGGCCCTGCAGCGCAGTTCCGCCGGGGCCCGCCGCATGGTGGACCGCAATCCGCGCCTCAAGGTTCTGAACGAGCTGCGGTTCCAGTTCCAGCACACCCGCGCGGGGCAGCAGGCGCTCCTGGCCGGCGCCACCAACGCCGCGTTCGCGCCGGACTTCCGGAGCTACGTGACGCGCTCGGAGGAGAGCCTCGCCAAGGTGATGAAGGACGTGGAGGCCCAGCCCTGGGAGGAGGACGAGGCCCCCAAGGTGGCGGAATGCCTGAAGTCCATCCGGGCCTACCTGGACGGCTTCGAGTCCAACTACCAGCTCGCCTGCGCCGACCTGAAGGGCACCTCCCTGCCCCAGCGCATGCGCGCGGGGGGCGCGGACCTTGAGCGCACCCGAGCGCTCCTGAAGGACCTCTTCGACCTGCAGAACACCAAGAACGACGAGACCCAGAAGCGCAACGAAGCCTCCACCACCGCGAGCTACGCGTTCATGGCCGGCGGCTTCCTGGTGGCCCTGGTGCTGGTGACGGTCATGACCCGCGCCATCATCCGGCGCACCCTCAAGGGCGTCGACAGCCTGGCCCGCACCATGAGCGCCCTGGCGCAGGGGGATCTCTCCTCGGGATGCCCGCTGGAAGGCGATGACGAGCTGGGCCGCGTTTCCGCGGACCTCAATGCCGTGGTGGAACGCTTCCGCGCCAGCCTGCGCACCCTGGACGAGGCCGCCCGGAACCTGGTGGACGTGTGCGATGGGCTGGAATCACGCTCGGAGGTGCTCTTCAGCACCAGCGCCGGCCTCAGCCGCGATGCCGCCGTGCAGAAGGAGGAAGTGGACCGCGTGGCCCAGGCCCTCACCACCATGGGCGCCTCCCTGGCCCGCGTGCGCAGCGTGGCCGGCCAGGCGGATGCCCAGGCCCAGACGGCCCTCAAGGTCACGGAAGAAGGCCGCGACATGGTGGCCGAGTCCATCCGCGTCACGGAGGGCATCCGCCAGAGCAGCGAGAAGGTCGCCCACATCACCGTGGTGATCAGCGAGATCGCCCGCCAGACCAACCTCCTCTCCCTCAACGCCGCCATCGAGGCCGCCAAGGCCGGCGCCCAGGGCAAGGGCTTCGCCGTGGTGGCGGAGGAAGTGCGCAAGCTCGCCGAGCGCGCCGGAGGCGCCGCCAAGGAGATCAACGCCCTCATCTCCGAAAGCCACGTGAGCGTCGGCCAGGGCCAGACCGCCGTGGCCGGCGTGGACCGCAGCCTGGAGGGCATCCTGGCGGCCGTCACCGAGAACGGACACAAGCTCCAGGCCATCGTCCAGGGCATGGAGGAGCAGGAGGCCGGCGCCGGCGACATGCGCACCCACATGGAGACCGCCTCCCGCACCGTGGACGGCAGCGTGAGGGGCATCCGGCAGCTGGCCGAGGCCGCCGAGGAGATCCAGGGCAGTGTGCGGGCCGTGGGGCAGTTGTCCCACGAACTCCAGAGCCTCACCCGGCAGTTCAGGCTGGGCTGAACCGGCCTGCGGCTCCCGGTCAGGGGCGCACGTAGATCCAGACCTTGGACGTGGTGATTTCGACCGCGACCATGAGGTGGAAGGAGAGGTTGAAGGTCTCGGTCCAAGCGGCGCCCTCCTCCTGGGTGGCGAGGACCTTCTGGAGAATCGGCGCCACCTCCTTGGCGTAGGCTGGCGGGAACAGGCCGAAGAACGCTTCGTACAGGTTCTCCTGGAAGGCCGGCCTTGCCCCTCGGAAAGCCGGCGCCTTCAGACTGAAGGCCTCGAAGGTCTGTTCGGGCGACGCGTAGGGCTTGGCGTAATGCAGCGTCATTTCCACATGGCCGCCATCGGGCCCGACTTCATAGGTCGAAACGTAGTGAAGGCGGTGGGTCGAAAAGGGATCGTCCTTGATCTCGTCCACCGTCGGTTCCTGGCCCCAGTTCAGGTAGGAATGGAACGAGGTGCGTTCCAGTGTCTTGCGGCTGTTGCAGGTCCAGTTGGGGCCCGCCAGGCAGGGGAGGCTCGCGAGCAGGACGGCGGTGGGGAGGAAGCGCATGGAGGATGGTCCTTTCCGGTGAGCGAGGGAGAATCCGGCCAGGCGTAACCTGGCGACAGACTTTGGGCCACACATAATATATTAATTATTTAATTAATTCTGACAAGACGTTTCGCCAGACAGGCCTTGATTACTTATTGATGCATGGTCACGGCAAATCCTTTGAATCAGACAAAATTTATAAATTATATTCGCGATCCAGGATCGCCCTGCTGCGACCCTTTCTTCCGTTTCCGCTCGCTCATACGTTCGCCCTATAGCCCTCAATCCTCTGTCCGCCCCAGGCCCAGACCCCGGAGAAGGTCACCCTCACCGGACCTGCGGAGCCTCAGGTTTCACGCATACCTTGCGGAACGTGGGTCCCCGGGGGCGACGACCGGCACGCCCGGCGGGTTCGGGACACGGCGGGGAGGATCATAAAGGGGGCCGCCTGGAAGACAGCTAAACCAGGCCGTCGACCTGGCGTAACCCGGCGGACGGCATGAGCCGTCCAGGGGGGCCCTCTATGCGCGCGTGGTCAGCGGTATTCCTTTCGGCAGCCCTGGCGGCCGCCCCATCCGAAAAGCCCTGGGCGCTCCCGGTGGCGGTGAAGACCCTCCCCAACGGCCTCACGGTCGTGGTGAGCGAGGACCACCGGGCCCCCGTGGTGGGCGTCAGCGTGGTCTACAAGGTGGGCATGCGCCTGGAGCCCAAGGGGCGCACCGGCTTCGCGCACCTCTTCGAGCACCTGATGTTCGAGGGCACCCCCACGGCGCCCAAGGGCGTGTTCGACCGGGTCATCGAAGGGGGCGGAGGCCGCAACAACGGCTCCACCCGCCAGGACTACACCAACTATGTGGACGAGGTGCCCGTCTCGGCCCTGGAGCCCGTGCTCTGGCTCGAGGCCGACCGCATGCGCACCCTGGACTTCTCCGAGCGCAACCTGCACAACCAGCAGGAGGTGGTGAAGGAGGAGATCCGGGTCAACGTTAAGAACCAGCCCTACGGCCTGTTCTTCTGGATCGACATGACGGCCCTGTCCTTCGACAAGTGGGAGAACGCCCACGACGGCTACGGATCCTTCAAGGACCTGGACACCGCGGCCCTGGCCGACGTGGAGACCTTCCACCAGCAGTTCTACGGCCCCAACAACGCCGTGCTCTCCATCGCCGGCGACCTCACCCCGGAGCAGGGCTTCGCCCTGGCCGAGAAGTACTTCGGCGCCCTGCCCTCCCGGCCCGTCCCGGCCCCGGCGGACTTCACCGAGGGTCTGGCCGCCCAGGAGCGGCGCCTCAGCCAGACCGATCCCCTGGCCAAGATCCCCGGCCTGGCCGTGGGCTGGCGCATGCCCGCGGCCGGAACGCCGGACCACGCACCGGCCGTGGTGCTGGCCCAGCTGCTGCAGGGCGGCGACGCCTCCCGGCTCTACCTGGCCCTGGTCAAGGGCAAGGCCCTCATGGTGAGCCTGGAAGGCGGCATCAACTGGCCCCTGTCCACGCCCTGGGCCTACCGGGGGCCCGTGCAGATGACGCTGTTCGGGACGTACAAGCCCGGCGTCAAGGCCGACGCGATCCTCGAGGTCCTGGACGCGGAAGTGTCCCGGGTGGCCAAGGAAGGCGTCCCCACGGCGGAGCTGGACCGGGTCAAGACCCTCATGCTCAGCCAGTTCTACGCGGGCCTGGAAGGTCCCCTGGACCGCGCCGACGCCCTGGCCCTGGCCGAGGCCCTCACCGGCGGAGCCTCCAAGCTCAACGACGTGCCCGCGCGCATCAAGGCGGTGACCTCAGCCGACCTCCAGCGGGTCGCTGCCCGGTACCTCACCCGGGCCAACCGCGCCGTCATCGACCGCCTTCCCCAGTAGCCGTTGGAGACCGCCATGAGAATCCTGCCCCTCGCCCTCGGCCTCCTGGCCCTGAACCTCACCGCCGCCGAAGAGAAGCCCCTGCCCAAGGAGCTCCCC
>DBME01000174.1:0-15858 GCA_002298155.1 Holophagaceae bacterium UBA706
CTCGGCGCCTCGGCGCAACTCGGCGTACGTGCTTTTTACCCGCGTCCCGCCACAGCCTTCAGATCGGAGAAGGGCTTTTCCCGAGACAGCAAAGCCCTGAGCCGGTACAGGAAAAAGGCGCCTCGCGGCGCCTTCTTCCCGTAGTGCCGAGAGCTTGGAACTAGGCCTTCTCGAACTTGATGACTTCAACGGGGCAGCCAGCGGCGGCGGCTTCGATGCCGGCTTCCAGGGAGTCCTGGAGCTCGCCCTTCAGGGCGGACATTTCCTCGCGGTTCTCGGTCTCGAGACCGTCTTCACGGACGTCGGCCTTGATGACGCAGGTCGTGTCGGTGACGAGGAAGACGTCGGGGCATTCCGCGTCGCAGGCGTTGCAGACGATGCAACCTTCTTCGATCCAAACCTTGGTGATGGCCATGGGTATCTCCTATGCAGGGGCTCAGGCCCCACCAGTTTGCAATTCTTAAAACCTAGCACCTCCCGCCCCTCCCGAAAAGGCGGATTGTGACGGAATGCCCCGGGTGGCCCGGCGGGGACCGTTGGGCTAAGGTAGGGGGTGTGAAGCTATCGGAAAATGCCATCCTCGCGCGCATCCGGGATCTTTTTCCGGGGGGAGGCGCCCTTACGGACGACTGCGGCGAAGTGCCCCAGGCGCCCCCGGGCCGGACCCTCCTGGTGACCACGGACCTCATGGAGGACGGCCAGCATTTCGACCGGGCCTGGCATCCGCCGCGGCTCCTGGGGCGGAAGCTTCTCATGGTCAACCTTTCGGACCTGGACGCCAGCGGAGCGACCTTCCTGGGCTTCACCCTCACCCTGGCCCTGGGCCGGGACCTGGAGCCTGCCTGGATCGATGCCTTCCTGGTGGGACTGGCGGAGGCGGCCCGGGAGGAAGGGGTTCCGGTCATCGGGGGCGATACCGTGGGCCGCGCCCAGGGGCTCGGACTCGGCCTCACGGCCTTCGGCTCCGCCAGGCGCTGGCTGCGCCGGGACACCCTGGAGGCGGGAGACGCGCTCTTCGTGGACCAGCCGCTGGGCGCCAGCCTCCGGGGGCTGCGCAAGCTCCTGGCGGGGGCCGATCCCCTGGCGCCGGACCCGGATGTGGCCGCCCACCTCGATCCCCGGCCGCGGCTGGGCCTGGGACCCCGCCTGGCGGAGATTCCGGAAGTGCATGCCTGCATGGACATCTCCGACGGGCTGAGCAAGGACCTGCGCACCCTGGCGGCCGCCTCGGCGCGGAGCATCCTGCTGGATCCGGCGCTGACCCGGGATGAGATCGCGGGCGGCGAGGACTACGCGCGCTGCTTCGCCTCCTCCCTGCCCCGCGCGGAGCTGGAACGGCGCCTGGGAATCCCCCTGACGCAGGTCGGCACCGTGCTGGATGCCTGCGAAGGGCAGCTTCTCCACTATGATGGAGATTCGCTCCGGCCCCTTCCGGACCTCAGCTACGACCATTTCGCCCCCAACCAAGGAAACGATGACCCAGCAACCTGAGCAGGACGCCGCGCAGCCCGCCCCGAAGCCCGGTTTCTGGGGAACCCTCCGCCGACACATCCTCCATCCCGAGATGACGTCGGAACAGATCGCCCTGAGCTTCGGCGTGGGCTTCTCGCTGGCGTGGAACCCCTTCCTGGGCCTGCACACCGCCACCGTCCTCCTCGCTTGCTTCCTCTCCCGGCGTCTGCATCGGCCGATGATGCTCCTGGCCTGCTACATCAACAACCCGTGGACCATGGTCCCCATGGCCACCACCAGCGCCCTGGCCGGCAACATCCTGCTGGGCCGCGGCCTCCACCTGAACCTTGCGGGCATCCACTGGCATCAGATCACCTGGCGCAGCTTCACCTCCCGCGCCGGCCTGGACGCGGTCTACCGCATGCTCGAGCCCATCCTCCTGCCCTACATCCTGGGCGGCCTGGTGCTCAGCCTCCTGGCCCTGCCCCTGGGCTATTTCGTCATGCTGGCCGTGGCCCGGCGCCTGCGCCGGATCCACCTCAAGCTGCCCCACATCCACCATCCCTCGTAGGAGAACACCATGGACATGCGCTTCCTCATGAAGCAGGCCCAGACCATGCAGGCGAAACTGCAGGAGGCCCAGAAGAACCTCCGCGCCGAAGGCACCGCCGGCGGCGCCATGGTGAAGGTGACGCTCAACGGCTCCAAGGAGCTGGTGGACATCTCCATCGCCAAGGAGGCCATGGACCCCGAGGATCCCAGCATGCTGGAGGACCTCGTGAAGGCCGCCTTCAAGGACGCCTCCACCAAGGCCGACGAGGCCATGGCCAAGGTCACCGGCGGTCTCACCGGCGGCCTGAACATCCCCGGCCTCGGCTTCTAGCCATGAAACTGCCCGCCCCCCTGGAAGCCGTCGTGGAAGCCCTCCAGAAGCTTCCGGGGGTGGGCTCCAAGTCGGCCCAACGCATGGCCCTGCACCTCCTCAAGGAAGGCCCCGGGGCCATGGAGCACCTGGGCGACCTGCTGCGCCACGCCGCCTCCTCCGTGGGCTTCTGCACCACCTGCGGGGCGTTCACGGACCGGCCCGTGTGCTCCATCTGCTCCGACCCCAACCGGGACGACCGCACCCTGGTGGTGGTGGCCGAGGCCAGCAACGTCCTCACCTTCGAGCGCAGCGGGCACTTCCATGGCCGCTACCACGTGCTGGGCGGCCTCATCTCGCCGCTACGCGGCATCGGGCCGGATCAGCTCAAGGTGCGCGAGCTGCTCAAGCGCCTGGAGGACGAACGGATCCAGGAGATTGTCCTGGCCACCAACCCCACCCTGGACGGCGAGGCCACGGCCGCGTGGCTCGCGCGCATCCTGGAGCCCATGGGCCTGCGCACCACCCGCATCGGCCTGGGCCTGCCCATCGGCAGCGACCTGGAATACGCCGACGATCTCACCCTGGACCGGGCCCTGGAAGGCCGAAGGCCGCTGTAGGCCGGCTCCCGGCGCGATCGGAAGGTTCCTGCAGGAAGCGGGGATCTGCCGGCGAGGAATCCCGCTTCCGATTTGTTTGCGTGGATCTTCGCGGGCCAGGCTTCAGACGCCGAGGACCTTCGTCAGGAGGACCTTCAGGTCGTCCCCGAAGTCCGCGTCCAGGGACAGCACGTGGTCCATGCCGGCTTCCTTGGCCAGGGCCCGGGCATGGTCGTCCACGGGGTCGGCCAGCAGCAGGGCCGGCACGCCCTTGAGATGCCCCAGCTGCCGGAGGCGGGCCAGGAGGTCGGCCACCACGGGGCCGGCGGGGTCCTGGGCGAGGATGGCCAGATCCATGGGAAACACGTCCAGGTGCCCCTGGGCGTCGGCCAGGGTGCGGGCCTCGTGGATCTTGCGGTAGCCGTCGATGCGAAGGGAGGAGGCCAGGATCGCCCGGTCGAGGTCGTCGTGAACGGCCAGGAGGATGCGCTTGCCGGACTTGCGCGTGGGGCCGGGCTCGGCGGACTCGCCGCGGTGGCCGTGATGGGTCACGGTGACCGTAGCCGTCTCCGCGCCCGCCGCGTGCGGGTGGCGCTTGCGGTGGGGGAAGCTGGCATTGAAGGTGGGCAGCCGGCGGCCCATGACCTGATGGATGATCTGGGCTTCCATCTCGCCCAGCTCCTCGAAGCGGATGCCCATCTGCACATGGTCCCCGGTGTGGGTCACGTGGGCCACGACGCCCGCGCACACCAGGACCGGGGCGTGGGGGAGCTGGTCGATGCGCAGGATGGGAAAGCGCGTTCCCTTGGGGAAGGTGGATGGCGTCACGGCCAGCTGGGCGCGGCCCTTCACGGTGACGGCCCGGTCGACGCGCATGCGCAGGCCTTCCATGGAGAGGTCCAGGAGCGCGCCGGTGGCGCCGCGTGGGCCCAGGAGGCCTTCCAGGGCGGTCACGGTGGCCTTCTCCCGGGGGCCGAAGTGCACCCGCATGCGGCCGCGGCGGTCCGCGTGGCGCACTTCCGCGGGCAGGGTGAACCACACCTCCAGGTAGCCGCCCCGTTCCAGGAACCGCACCTGCGCCAGGAGCCGGATGCCGTCCAGGGAGAACAGGAAGACGATCTCCCGCCGCCGGATCCAGGTGACGGGCAGCGGTTTCTCCAACGCCAGGCGGAACCGCGCGGGGTCCTCCTGGATGGCCGCGACGCGGGCGGAGATGGGCGGATGGCCCTCCACTGCCAGACGCGTCTCGGCTCCGCTCTGCAGGAGATCCTCCAGGTAGGCCAGGATCACCGCGCGGTCCTTGAGGCAGGGACCCCCTTCAGGGCCGCCGGCGCGAAGGGTCAAATCAAGGATCGCCATTGCCCGCCCATCCGTTTGGAAGTCGAATCAACCCTACCGTGTTCTCCCCGGGTCGTCATCTCAAAGCCGCACTTCGACCCGGGTTCCGCCTTCGGGCCGCTGGGCGATCACCAGGTCGGCCCCCTGGGCGTTGAGCCACTTGAGGGCCAGGGGCAGGCCCAGGCCGGTGCCGTCGGGTCTTCCGCTTTCGAAGGGCCGTAGCGCCCGCGCCGCGGCTTCCGGGCTGAGGCCTGGGCCCTCGTCGAGGATCTCAAGCAGGCCGTCGGCCACCCGCACTTCCACGCGGCCGCCGCGGGGCGTGGCGTGGCAGGCGTTCTCCAGGAGGTTCACCAGCGCCTGGTGGAGCAGCATGGGGTCGGCCACCGCCTGGCCCGCGCCTTCCACCGTCACGACGCATTCCCGGAAGGAGGGGCGCCGGTGCACTTCCATGGCGGCCTGGGAAGCCACCTCCTCCAGGCGCAGGGGCGTCATCTGGGGCTCCAGGGGTTTGGCCCACTGGAGGAAGCGCTTCACCAGGCGCTCCAGGGATTCCGTCTCCTCCAGCAGGGCCTGGGCGGAATCCTGGTGCCCGGCCCGGGCCAGGAGCTGGCCGTGGCCCTTGAGGACGGCCAGGCCGTTCTTGAGCTGATGGGCGACGCCGGCGGTCATCTCGCCCAGCTCGGCGAAGCGGTCCCGCAGCTGAAGGCGGCGTTCCTCGGCCTCGCGCTCGGTGACGTCCTCGAATTGCAGCAGGGTGCCCACGATGTCCGGGGCGGCGATGCGCCGCAGCTGCCAGCGCCGGGACCCGCCCTCGCAGCGCCAGGCGGGTCCGGGGGGCCGTTCGAGGCCCTCCAGGATCCAGGGGAAGGGCTCCAGCACGAAGGCGGCATCCAGGGTCACGACGCCGGCCTTCACGCCGAGCAGGGCCCGGCCGTGGGCGTTGACCGCGGCGATGCGCCGGTGCTGGTCCACCCACAGGATGCCGAAGGGCAGCGCGTCCAGAAGCCGTTCGTGGACGGTCTGCAGCTCGCCCAGGCTGGCGGCGAGCTGTCCCCGCTCGCGCAGGCTCTGGGAGACCGCGCCGAGGATGACCTCCTCGGAATCCGTCACGGGCCGCCGGCGCAAGCGCAGCCCCCGGTAGACCGCGATGCACGCGGCCATGATCACGAGCCCCACGGCGGGGCCCAGCGCCATCCAGAGGGCCGCGGGATGGTTGCGGATCAAAGAGCCTCCTCGATTCGGGCGCACAGGGTCTTGAGGATCTTGATGCGGCCGTAGTACTTGTCCTCGCTCTCCACGAGGGTCCAGGGGGCGATCTCCGTGCTGGTGCGGTCGAGCATGTCGCAGATGGCGGCCTCGTACGCGTCCCACTTCTCGCGGTTGCGCCAGTCCTCCTCGGTGATCTTGAAGCGCTTGAACTTGCTCTCCTGGCGTTCCGTGAAGCGGCGGAGCTGCTCCTCCTGGCTGATGGTCAGCCAGAACTTGGCCACGATGGTGCCGCTGCGGGCCATCTGGTCCTCGAAGTCGTTGATCTCGCCGTAGGCGCGCATCCAGTCGGCCTCGGTGCAGAAGCCCTCCACCCGCTCCACCAGCACGCGGCCGTACCAGCTGCGGTCGAAGATCGCGAAGCGCCCCCGGCGCGGGAGGTGGCGCCAGAACCGCCACAGGTAGGGCTGGGCCCGCTCCTCCTCGGTGGGCGCCGCGATGGGCGTGATGTTGCACAGGCGCGCGTCGATGGCCTGGGTGATGCGCCGGATGCTGCCGCCCTTCCCCGCCGCGTCGGCGCCTTCGAACACCAGCACCACGTTGTGGTCCTTGAAGGCCTTGTGGCGCGTGAGGAGGTTCAGGCGGCCCTGGTACTTCTCCAGCTCCTGCTCGTACTCGACCTTCTCGAGCTTGCGGGAGAGGTCGAGGGTCTTGAGGATGTTCATGCCGTCGATGCTGGAGACCGGGGGCGGGGCGTGGACCACGGCGGGGCGGGGCGCGGGGTTGTCCAGGCGCGCCCGCAGGCGCTCCAGGACGATCTTGCCGACGGTGGGCTTCTGGTAGCGGGGATCGGCTGCCTCCACCACGATCCAGGGGGCCTCGGCGGTGCTGGTGCTGCGCAGGGTGCGTTCGGCCACTTCGCGGAAGGTGTCGTACATGGCGAAGTGCTTCCAGTCCCGGTCCGTGACGCGCCACCGGGTGAGGGGGTCGCCCTCCAGCTTCTTGAGGCGCTTCTTCTGGGACTGCTTGGAGAGGTGCATCCAGAACTTGATGACCAGGGCGCCCTCGTCGATGAGCATCTGCTCGAACCTGCGGATCTGCTCCAGGGACTGGTCCAGGCGCGCGTCCTTGATGCGGCCGTGGGCGCGCTCCAGGATGGGCCAGGTGTACCAGCTGCCGTCGAAGATGCCCATCTTGCCCTTGGGCGGAAGCTGGCGCCAGAAGCGCCACATGTGGGGACGTTCCAGCTCCTCGTCGGAGGGTTCGGAAAAGCCCACGGTGAGGATGTGGCGGGGGTCCATCCACTCGTTGAGCGTGTTGACCGTGGCGCTCTTGCCGGCCCCGTCCACGCCCGCGATGAGGATCACCACCGGGAACTTCCGGGCGGTGGCCAGGTCGTACTGCGCGTCCAGGAGCGCTTCCCGCAGGGCGGGCACCTCCTGGTCGAAGACGGACTTCTCGATGGAATGGCCCAGTTCGGCGGATTCGAACATGGCAGCTCCCTGAAGGTGTTTTCGGTCTTGAATACTAAACCGATCCTGGCTTCCGGCGCGGAATTTGATACCCCGTCAGCCGGCGGCGCCCTCCGGCGGCGCGGCCAGTTCCCAGGTGTCGAACCGGCGCAGGAGGAGAAGGCCCGGCACGGCCATGGCCATGCAGACCATGAAATACGCAGGCCAGCCGGCCCGTTGCGCCAGGATCCCCGCGGGGCTCGCGAAGAGCACCCGGGCGAAGGCCGTCAAGCTGCTGAGCAGCGCGAACTGGGTGCCCGCGCTGCGCAGGTCGCAGCAGCGCTGGATCATGGACAGGTAGGCGATGGTCCCCATGGCGAAGATGGAGTTCTCCACCGCGATGGTCACCAGCAGCAGCGCATGGTTCTTCCCCACCATGGCCAGGGCGACGTGGCCGGACATGGAGAACATCTGCAGCAGCCCCATGACCCACAAGGACTTCACCAGGGTGAGGCGGCTCATGAGCAGGCCGCCCACGATGCCTCCCACGATGAGGCAGGCCATTCCGACGCCTTTGGTGGCCAGGCCGATCTCGGTCCTGGAGAAGCCCAGGTCCAGCAGGAAGGGGACGTTGAGGGAGGTGCACAGGTTGTCGCCTAGCTTGTAGAGGAGGATGAAGGCCAGGAGCTCCCCGGACCGGCGGCGCTGCAGGATCTCCCGGAAGGGCTCCACCACCGCCTGGGCCAGGGTCCGGGGCGGCACCACGCCCTTGGGCTCGGGGGCCCCAAGGGCCGCCAGGGCGCCGGGAAGGAGTCCCATGGCCATGATCAGGTAGACCATGCGCCAGGCCATGTGGTCGGAAAGGATCAGGGCGAGGAAAGAGGCGAACACCATCCCCAGTCGATAGCCGGTGATGTGCCAGGTGGTTCCCAGGGCTATCTGGTGGGAGGGCAGGAGTTCTGTCCGGTAGGCATCCACGTTGATGTCGATCGTGGCGCTGACGAAGGCGACGCTCACGGCCAGGAGGCCCACGATCCGCAGGTGGTACCGCGGGTCGGACCGGCCCAGGAGGGCCAGGAGGGCCATGAGGGCGATGAGCAGGAGGAGGATCCACCCCCGCCGCCGGCCCAGGAAGGGCAGCCTGAAACGGTCCAGGAGGGGGGACCACACGAACTTGAGGGTGTAGGGCAGGCCCGCCAGGGCGAAGAACCCCACGGTCTTGAGGTCGACCCCGACGCTGCGCATCCACGCCTGGAGGGTGGACTGGGTGAGGATCAGGGGGACGCCGGAGCTGAAGCCGATGACTCCCAGCCAGACCATGACCGAGGTGGGCATTGAGCGCGGGGCGTGGGTGGAATCCATGCCCTAGGATGCCATCAATTACGGGCGAACGGTCGGCCTATGCCTTCAGATCCAGGGCCGTCCCCAGGATGTTCTGCTGGGCCTGCAGGAACTTGAGGTCCGCCTGGTAGCTGACCCCCTTGAGGTCCAGGTTCACCGCCTCGGTGGCCAGGTCGACGTTCGAGCCGCCGGGAGCCGTGGGTTCCTGGCTCTCGGTTACGCCGGAGGCACGCACGCCCCCCTGCTCCTGTTCCTGCTGCTGCAGGGACTTGGCCCGGTAGCCGTCGGTGTTGACGTTGGCCACGTTGCCGCTGGACAGGGCGATGCTCTGGGTTGCGACCCCGAGTCCCGAAATGCCTGCCGAAATTCCGTCCATCACCCGCACCTCTCAGGCAAGCATAGGCCCATGGTTCAACTTCTCAAGCCTGTTCATACCAATTGCTGCCGCTCTGGAAGAGGCGGGTTTTGCCCGCCTTCTCCTCGAAACGGCGCTGGGCCAGGTCGATGAGGGTGGTCAGGAGCTCCCGGTAGGGCACGCCGCTGGCCTCCATCATCTTGGGATACATGGAGATGCTGGTGAAACCGGGGATGAAGTTGATCTCGTTGAGGAACAGCCGGCCCGTGGAGCGGTCGAGGAAGAAATCCACCCGGGCCATGCCATAGGCGTCCAGGGCCCGGAAGGCGTCCACGGCGTACTGGTGCACCAGGTTGGCGACCCCCTCGGGCAGCTCGGCGGGGATCCGGGTGGTGCTCTTGCCATCCAGGTACTTGTCCTGGAAGTCATAGAATTCGCCCGCGGGCAGGATCTCGCCCACGACGCTGACCTTGGGCTGGTCCCCGCCCAGGACGGCCACTTCCAGCTCCCGCACGGTGAGGCCCTGCTCCACCAGGACGCGCCGGTCGAAGGTGAAGGCCCGGTCCAGGGCCGCGGGGAGGTCCTCGGCGGTCTTGATCTTCTCGATGCCGATGCTGGAGCCCAGGTTCGCCGGCTTCACGAAGACCGGCATGCCCAGGCGGGTGAGGGTCTGCAGGATCTCCTGCCGGTCCCGGGCCCAGCCCTCCTCGGTGAGGCCCACGTACGGCACCACGGGCAGGCCTTCCGATTCCCAGATGCGCTTGGTGATCCACTTGTCCAGGCCCGCGGCCATGGCCAGGAGGCCGGCGCCGGTGTAGGGCCGGTGCAGGGGTTCCAGGAAGCCCTGGATCTGGCCGTCCTCGCCCCCGGCACCGTGGATGGCGTTGAAGAACACATCAGGCAGCTCGGCGCCCTCGGCTCCCGCCTCCAGGGGCAGGAACGGATAGGGGCCCCGCTCGGGCAGTTCCCCCGCGGCGAGGCGGGCGAAGGGGTCGCCGTTGAGCACCCACACGCCGTTCTTGGCGATGCCCATGGGGCGCACGTCGAAACGCTCGGGATCGAGGTGGGCCGCGATGCTCCGCGCGGACACGATGCTGACCTCGTGTTCCGGGCTTTCGCCCCCGAAAAGGAGTCCGATGGAAAGGCGCGCGTTGCTCATCCCAAAAGTTTAGACTAAGAACTCCGTCCTTCGCAGGAGTTGCCTTGCGCACAGCCATCTACCCCGGTTCCTTCGATCCCGTCACCCTCGGGCACTGGGACCTGATCCAGCGCGCTGACAAGCTCGTGGACCGCCTCATCGTCGCCGTGCTCCACAATCCCGCCAAGACCGGGGCCTTCTCCGTGGCCGAGCGCATGGAGTTCCTGCGGGAGCTCACCAAGGACAGCCCCAATGTGGAGATCACCACCTTTCACGGCCTCCTGGTGGACTACGCCCGCCAGATGGACGCCCATTTCATCGTCCGCGGGGTGCGGGCCTTCTCCGACTTCGAATACGAATTCCAGATGGCGCTCATGAACCGGAAGCTCTCCGCGGACCTGGAGACGGTGTTCCTCATGCCCAAGGAGGAATACAGCGTCGTGAGCAGCCGCATGGTGCGGGAAGTGGGCGGCATGGGGGGCGACCTCTCCGGACTCGTGCCCGAACCCCTGGTGGAACGCATCGCCGCCCGCCTGAGGGATCCCGGCCAGAGCGCCTGAGCCCCAGGAAAAGACCCGGTTCCGGTACCCTGGGCCGGCGTATTCATATACGCTACTAACCAAGAATGCCCAACCCGAGACCCCCCAGCCATCCCGGCATGGCCCCCGAGTGGGCCAAGGTTCCCGGCTGCCCGCGCCTGGAGCGCTATGCCCTGGGCCGCGAGCTCGGCCGGGGCGGCATGGGACGGGTGGTGGAGGCCTGGGATCCGGTGCTGAAGCGGGTGGTGGCCATCAAGCTCCTGCACGGCAGCGATCCTGAACTGATGGTGCGGTTCATGCGGGAGGCCCAGCTCCAGGCGCGCCTGGAGCATCCCAACATCTGCCGGATCCTGGACATGGGCGAGTGCGAGGGCACGCCGTACATCGCCATGCAGCGCATCGACGGCCCCGACCTGGCCGATCCGGGCCGGGACCTCGACCCCCTGGCCGTCGCCCGGATCCTGGCGGACGTGGCCGGCGCCATCCATTTCGCCCACCGCACCGGCCTGATCCACCGGGATCTCAAGCCGTCCAACATCCTGGTGGAGGCCATGGCGGACGGCTCCTGGCACCCTTACGTGGTGGACTTCGGGCTGGCCCGGGACCTGCAGGGCAACAATCCTACCCTGTCCTGGGCCGCCATGGGAACACCGGCCTACATGAGCCCCGAGCAGGCCCGGTGCGAGGCGGTGACCTTCGCCTCGGACGTCTACAGCCTGGGCGCGACTCTGTTCGCCCTGGTGACGGGTCGTCCCCCGGGCGACCCCACCACCCGCGGCATCACGGCCTCCCGCCGCAGGGACACGACGGGGCCGCGGCGGACCTGGCCCAGGGACCTGGAGACCATCGCGCGCAAGTGCCTCGAGGACGAGCCGGGCCGCCGCTACGCCAGCGCCTTCGAGCTGGAGGAGGACCTGCGGCGCTTCCTGGCTGGCATGCCCATCCACGCCCGGCCCGTGGGATTCCTGGGGCGCACCTGGCGCTGGTTCCGGCAGAGTCCCGCCCGCACCGGAACGGCGGCGGCCATCCTGCTGGCCGCGGGCCTCCTGGGGGCCTGGAACGTCCATACCCTCCGCCAGGCCAGGGAACGGGAGAACACCGCCCAGCGGTTCGCCTTGGAGATCCGCGACGCCGAGCATCTGCTGCGCATCGAGCGCATGATGCCCCGGCACGACATCCAGGGCGCGGAAGCCCGGCTGCGGGCCCGCATGAGCCTCATCCAGCAGGAGATGGCCCGGCGGGGGTCCACGGCCCAAGGTCCCGGCCACTATGCCCTGGGCCGGGGCCTCCTGTCGCTGGGCGAGTATCCGGCGGCCCTGGCCGAGCTGGACAAGGCCTGGCAGTCCGGATTCCAGGCGCCGGAAGTGGCCTACGGGATCGGGCTGGCCCAGCTGAAGATCTTCGAGGACCGCCGGTACGGCCTCCTGGGGAAGGCCGATTCCGTGGCGGAACTGGGCAGGCTGCACCGGGAACTGGTGGACCCGGCCCTGGCGTGGATGAAACGGGCCAGGGGCGCCGCGGTGGACCATCCTTGTTACGGCGAGGCCCTGGCGGCCTGGGCCTCGGGGCGGTTCGAGGAGGCCGACCGGCTTTTCCAGGCAACCCTCGACGACGCGCCGTGGCTTTCGGAAGTGCTCGTGAGCCGGGCCCGGTGCATGGTGATGAGGCCGGCCCCCTCCACCCAGGCCACCCCCGGCCACCTCCTCTCGCTCATGGCGGCCGCCGAGCCCTTCCTGGACCAGGCCGAGCGCATCGCCCCCAGCGACCCCACCCCCTTGCATATCCACGCCTCCTTCTACCTGAGCCGCGCCATCCTGATCAATTCCCGGGGAAGCCGCACGGCGGACCCCGTCCACCNNCTGCCCAGTCGCTTCTGCGGCAGGCCATGGAGATCCGCCCGGACGACGCCGACCTCGCCACCGTGGCCAGCGCCGCGGTCCTCCAGCTGGCCTTCCTGGACCTGTCCACCGGCCGCGACCCCGGCTCCATGGTCCGGGAACAGGCGCGGATCCTGGAGGGGTTCCTGGACGGACGGAAGCAGATTTCGGAAGGCAACCTGAAGCAGCTCCCGGGCAACCTCCACAACCTCTGGTGGGTGGTCCTGGAGGCCGATGCGCGTTTCGGCCGCGACACCACCGAAGCCCTCGCCCAGACCGCCCACTGGCGGGGCCAGGTCCCGCTCGACGTCCACATGGCCTTTCCCCTCCTCGTGGAAGCCAAGCTGCGCAGGGCCAGGGGCAAGGACGCGGGCCCGGTCTATGTTCAGACTCAGGGCATCCTGGAGCAGGTCCTGGCCAGCCAGGGGCAGCCCCAGGAGGTCTTCCTCCTCACCACGCTGGGTCAGTGCCTCTTCGAGCGTGCGGAGTGGGAAGCCTTCCAGGGCCGCGATCCCGGGCCTACCCTCCTGCGGTCCATCCAGATCCTCGAGCGCGCCGTCAGGACGGATCCCACACTGGCTTTCATCTACTACTACCTGCCCCGGGCCCAGGCGCTCCTGGCCCGCACCCGGGCCAAGACCGGCGGCGATCCGGCGCCCCTGCTGGAGGCTGCGCTGGCCAATGCGGCCACCGGTCTCGCCATCAACCCCCGCAACGCCCACCTCCAGCTCACCGCGGCAGACGTCTACCTGGCCCGGGCCCAAGCCGGGCCCGGCGACCCCGGCCCCTGGCTGGACCGGGCCCGGGGGGCCCTGGACCTGAGCGAGGCGGTCAACCCGCGGTACTACGAGGCCAAGCTGCTCCGGGCGGAAGTGGAGCTGGAGGCGGCGTTGGCCGCGAAGCGTTCAGGCCAGCCCCTGGGGCCCTTCCCCGCCCGGGTCATCGACGCCTGCCGGCAGGGACGGGCGATCATGAAGGACGAGCCCGGGTTCGCCCGGATCCTGGCGCGGGTGGCCGCGCTAGGCGCGGAAACGCAGGGGGATCGCACGTTGCTGCGGGTCGATGCCCAGCGGTGAATGGGTCACCCGGTCACTAGCGATCAACGTGCAGATGCTCGACCAGGGAAAGGGGGTACCGCACCCCCGCGAGGTAGGCGTCCAGGCACGCCAGGACCACCGACGACCTCGGCCGGAGGGCGATCTCCTCGCGGGTCAGCCAGTGGCAGGCCAGGATGTCGCTGTCGTGGGGGACGGCGACCTCGTCCGGGGGCACCGTGCCGGTGAAGGCGGCGCGCAGGTAGTCCCGGCCGTTGCGGGCCTTTAGGTGGTAGATGCCCAGGAAGGCGGTGGGGGTGAAGGCCAGGCCGGTCTCCTCCCAGGTTTCGCGCACCACGGCTTCCAGCATGGTCTCCCCGGGATCCACGTGGCCCGCGGGCTGGTTGAGGACGCGCTCGGGGTGGACGCCGTCGGTCTCCTCCACCACGAGGAAGCGTCCGTCCCGTTCGATGATCGCGGCCACGGTGGGCCTCCAGCCAGTCATGAGATCTCCGCCAGTTTGAGTCGTGCCTGTTCCTGCCTGAGCCATTCCTTCTGGGCTTCGGAAAGCCCCCGGGCCAGCGCCTTCTCCGCGGCTTCCTTGCACACCTGCAGGAGCTTGCGGTCCCGCACCAGGTCCGCGGCCTGGAAGCGGGGAAGCCCGGCCTGCCGCGTCCCGAAGAACTCCCCCGGCCCCCGCAGCTCCAGATCCTTCTGGGCGATGCGGAAACCGTCCTGGGTGCCCACGAGCACCTGGAGCCGTTCCGACTCGCTGGCCGAGAGCATGATGAAATGGCTCCGCGCGGTGCCGCGCCCCACCCTGCCCCGCAGCTGATGGAGCTGGCTGAGGCCGAAGCGCTCGGCGTGGTCCACCACCATCACGGTGGCGTTGGGCACGTCCACGCCCACTTCCACGACGGTGGTGGCCAGGAGGATCCGGGCTTCGCCCTTCACGAAGGACTCCATGCGCGCCGCGAGCTCGTCGGCCTTGAGCCGGCCGTGCACCACCACCAGGGGCACGCCGTGGAAACGCGCATGGAGCAGCGCCTCCATGGCCTGGATGTCCCGCAGGGGCACCTTGCTCTCGTCCTGGGGGTCGATGGCGGGGCTGATGACGAAGGCCTGGTGGCCGGCCTCCAACTCCCGTTCCACCCGGTCCCAGCCGCGTTCGGAATCGTCGGGTTCCAGGAGCTTGGTGGTGATGGGCTGGCGCCCCGGGGGCAGCTCGTCCAGCACCGACTGCTCCAGGTCCCCGAACAGGGCCAGGGCCAGGGACCGGGGGATGGGGGTGGCGCTCATGACGAGCCAGTGCGGGTCCAGCCCCTTCTCCTTGAGGGCCTCGCGCTGGCGCACGCCGAAGCGGTGCTGCTCGTCCACCACCACCAGCTGCAGGCGGCTGAAGGTCACGGACTCCTGGAAGAGCGCGTGGGTGCCCACCACGTAGGCCGCCTCGCCCGACGCGATCCGCGCCAGGGCCGCCCGTTTTTCGGCGGCCTTCATGGGCCCCAGCAGAAGCTCCATGCGCCCCGCCTCCGCCCCCAGGATCCGCTGGAAGGTGGCGGCGTGCTGCCGGGCCAGGACTTCGGTGGGCACCAGCAGCGCTGCCTGGCCGCCGGTTTCCGCCACCATGGCCATGGCCAGGAAGGCCACCAGGGTCTTGCCGCTGCCCACGTCGCNNGAGGTCGTCCACGATCTCCTTGAAGGCCGTGCGCTGGGCCCCGGTGAGGCGGAAGGGCAGGAAGGACCGGAGGCGCTCCCGGAGTTCGGGGGAGGTGGCGATCTGCTGGCCCCGCCGGGAGAGCCGCCCCGCGCGGCGCAGGGAGACGCCCAGGGAGAACGCGAAGAGCTCCTCGCAGGCCAGGCGCTGGTGGGAGGGGGTGGCGCGGGCGTCCAGCTCGGCCCCGTCGGCGTCGTCGGGGGGCTGGTGGAGGAGCCGCAGGGCCGTGAGGGTGTCGGGGTAGCCCCGCGCCAGGTCCGGAGGCAGCCACTCGCCGGGATCCGCGGCCCGGGCCAGGGCCTCCTGCACCAGCTTCTGGCGGAAGCGGCCGCTGATGGGGCCGAGCTTGCGGTACAGGGGCAGGAACCGGCGGATCCAGAGGTTCTCCTCGTCCCCGCCCCGGCCCATGTTCTCGAAGGAGGGGCCGCGCATCTCCACCCCGTGCCGCCCCACGGACACCGGCCCGAAGGCCAGGATCCGGTCGCCGGGCTTCAGGGCGCGGGACAGGTAGGGCTGGTTGAACCAGATGAGGCGGATGGTGCCCGTGCCGTCCTGGAGGAGCACCTCCGTGAGGGCCATGCGCTGGACCCGGGTGGTGGTGGAGCGCAGGTCCTTGATGGTGCCCAGGACGGTGGCGGGCTCACGGTCGGGGTTCCAGCCCCGGTCCAGGTCGCCGATCTTCTGGAGGGTGCCGCGGTCCACGTAGCGGTACGGCAGGGACCAGAGCAGCTCCTTGAGGGTGGTGATCCCCGCGGCCTCGAAGGCTTCGGCGAAGGCCGGTCCCACCCCCCGCAGGGCCGTGACCTTGGCGGCGAGGGGGAACAGCGGCATCGCGGTGGCCATCAGGGGTTACCGGAGTCCGTGTCGCGTTCCATCTCGCGGTAGCGCGCGAACTCGCCCTCGAAGTACAGCCCCACCGAACCCACGGGGCCGTTGCGGTGCTTGGCGA
>DBME01000174.1:15867-16400 GCA_002298155.1 Holophagaceae bacterium UBA706
GCGTCCTGCTCGATGGCGCCGGAGTCCCGAAGGTCCGAGAGCTGGGGCCGGCCGCCCTGGCGGTGCTCCACCTCGCGGTTGAGCTGGGAGAGGATCACCACGGGGATCCCGTGGTCCTTGGCCAGCAGCTTGAAGCCGCGGCTGATCTCGCCGATGCGGGTGGCCTCGCTCTGGCGGGCGGCGCGGGAGGAATCCGGGCTGCTGATGAGCTGCAGGTAGTCCACGAAGAGGATGTCGAGCTTGCGTCCGGCCTGGGACAGGTGCCGGTCCACCATGGCCATGATCTCGCGGGTGGTGACCGCGGCCTGGTCGTTGATGTAGAGGGGCAGCTCCAGCAGGGCGTCGCGGCTCTTGAGGAGCCGGGCCTCGATCTGCTCGTCGAAGCCGCCGGCGGCGGCGGCCTTGAGGTTCACGCCGCAGTGGGCCGACAGGAGGCGGTTGAACACCTCCTCCTTGGACATTTCCAGCGAAAAGAAGGCCCCGTGGGCCTTGTGGTACATCGCGGAGCGCAGCAGCCAGTTGAGGGCCAGGGC
>DBME01000174.1:16407-21151 GCA_002298155.1 Holophagaceae bacterium UBA706
GATGAGGTTGCCGGGCTGGAAGCCCTGGGTGATGGCGTCCAGGCGGCTGAAGCCCACCCGCAGCCCCGTGGAGCCGCGCCCCTCAAGGCGGTCCAGGAGGTTCTCCATGGCCTCGCGGGAGACGTCGGAGATGTGCTCGAGGCCGTGGCGGTCCTGGCCCTGGGCCAGTCGGTACAGATCCGCGGCGGCCTGGTCCACCAGGGTGTCCGGGGGCGCTTCCTCCTCCGCGGCCTGGCGCACCAGCTGGGCGCCGATGCGGATGAGCTGGCGCAGCTTGCGCTTGCGGATGAGGAGATCGGCCAGGACCTGGGGCCGGCCCACCTCCTCGGCGCTGAGCAGGTCCACGAGCCCGGTGAAGCCGCCCACCCGCGCCAGATCCCCGGCCTGGTCGAGGGCGTCCTTCAGCGTGAGGGAGTTCACCTCCAGCTGGGCCTCGATCAGGGATTTCAGGGCCCTGAACACGGCCTTGTGGGCGGGGTGGACGAAGTCCTCCTCCGTCAGTACGAAGGAGATCTCCGTCGCCGCCGTCTCGGCCCCCGCGGCGCAGCAGGTGGCCAGGAGGGCGCGCTCGGCTTCGATGTCCTCAGGCAGACGTTGGGGGAGCCACTCGCTCATGGATTCACGTCAGGGGTGGGTGTAGCCGCTCCCCGTCACGTCCACGAAGATGGGATTGGTGACGGCGATGGGATAGATGCCCCGCATGATGTCGTGCCAGGGGGTGCCGACGGCGTAGGGCCCGGTCTGGGTCAGGGGCACGCCGGCCTCCACCACGATCCAGGCGCCGGTGCCCGTGGTGGGCATGACGACCGGGAAGGTGCCGCTCCAGAGCCGGGTGTCGGTGGTGTCCTGCGCCAGGGTCGCGGGGTCGATGGTGGCGACGACGGCGCCGTTCACGACGATGCGGAGCTGGTCGACGGGCATCCAGTCGGACCGGTAGAGGTTGATGGTGAGGTTGACGCTGGCCGCCGGGCCCGCAACGAGGCTGCCGGGTCCCTTCGTGCCCACCGAGACGTCCAGGAAGGGGCCGGTGGAAGCCACGGCCGCACCGGAACGGAGCGCCGCGAGAACCGTGGTGAGGTCCTGGATCAGCGGGTCCGTGGAGGTGGTGTTGAGCAGGGGGGGGTTGGTGATGGTGGGCGTCGCCTTGAGGAAGGTGCGCGCCAGGCCGACGGGCGTATCGATGCTATAGCGGGAGGAGGAGAGGCCGAGCGCCTTGGTGAAGTGGGTGGGCGTTTCCATGTTGAGAAGCGCGAACCAGTCGGACCGAACCTGCTTGAACTCCTGGAACCAGGCATCGGGGCTGGCGCCGTCGAAGCCCTCGCCTCGCAGGAGCTCGATGGCGTCGAAGGAGCCATTGGTCACGCCCTGGGAGTAGGCACCGGTGCCGGTCCACCAGGCGTTGGCACCCGAACCCAGCGCGGCCGCGGGGTCGAAGCCGGCTGCGTTGAACAGGCCCTGGGGCCCGCGGGGACGGTGCACGACCACGTATTCGCCCCGGGCCTGGGTGATGAAGTCGGCCAGGCTCCAGTTGCTGTTCTGCAGCACGCCGCCGAAACGGTTGCTGGTGGCCGTGGGCGTGAAGAGCGAGGTGGCCGTGCCGAAGCCGGCGAGATCCGAGGAGCGGGCCCCGATGACATAGGGATCGTTCCCGATGGCGGTGAGCTGGGTGGCGAGGAAGCCGGCCCCGTTGAACTCCGCCTTGAAGTCGTTGTAGACGGCCGAGGCGTCCACGCCCAGGTCCTTCTCGGTGTGCGCCACGACGTTGACGCCCTCGGCCATGGCCGAGGCCAGCTTCTCCGCCGGCAGGAGGCCGCCGGTGGTGGCCTGCGACGGGCCGGGCATGTCGAACGCGACCCAGCCGGTGGGCAGGGACTTGGGCCAGACGATGAAGGAATGGGTGTTGTTGTACTGGCCGTCATAGGCCGTGAGGTCCAGGCTCTCCAGGTTCGAGAGGGGGCCGCGGGTGGCGTAGGCGCGGTAGCGCCCGCCGGAGACGACCGGACTGCCCTCGGTGCCCGAGCTGCCGGTGACCGTTCCATTGGGGAACCAGAAGTAGCGGGTCTGGGGGTAGCTGGAGAAGCCGGTACCGAACATCTCGTTGCCGGCACGGAACTGGATCTGCCCGGGGGCCGAGCTGGAGGTGAGGGCCACCTTCTTGGTGATGGGTTCGAAATACGTGCCCAGGGTCCGCGAGCGGCGCATGAAGGGGTCAGGCACCCCGTCGAGGCCCTTCATGACGATGCGCATGGGCTGAAGGCTGCCTGCGGGGGCGTTGCGTTCACGGGTGTCGAAGTAGTGCACGGTGTAGAGCGAACGGAACATCGTCCCGGTCTCGGAGAGGACGCTGTCGGCTTCGGGGCAGAGGTAGTCCGTGCCGCCAACCGAGAAGTAGGTGCCGGGGAGGATGTCGATGGGCCCGGACAGCAGGGGACGCAGGCCGCTGGAGGAGTTGGCGGCGGCGATCTTGATCTGGGTGCCCAGCTTGTTGGTGATCACCAGCCGGTACGTGCCCACCGGAAGGTAGGCGCCCATGGAACTCGTGCCAAGGGAGGACTGGCTGCTGATGTTCTCCGTGGATTCGAGCCAGCCCACCTGCTCGGGGATCCAGACGGGGTTCGCCAGGCTGCCGCCGGCGTTCCGCTCCATGCGGACCTCGGTGGCCAGGGGGCCCTGGCGCGTGGCGGAGCCGACGAGGCCGAACGACAGCTGGCCGAAGTCCTGGGGCCAGAGGCCGTTGGTGGAGTTGTACTTCGCGATCGCCATGGACGTGAAGAGGTAGGCGGCCTCGTTGGGAGCGTTGGAGGCCGTGCTGGTTCCGCCCGAGATGTAGAGGCGCCGGACGTAGGTCATCGAGGCGCCGGCCGCGAGCCCCGTGGGGGGCAGAGGCAGTCCGCCCACCACGATGCGGTGGGGGAAGACGGGCCGGGTGGCCTCGAAGGCGTCCTGGGGATCGGAAGTCACCATGACCACCGGGGCGTCCTCGGACATGATGCCCAGGGAGGCATGGGAGTCGAGGGTGCCCGCGCCGGGTTCCGTGGCCATGAAGGCGACCATGGGGGACTGCACGGAGGTGGCGATGGGATTGCCGAAGTCGCAGCCGGGGATCTGAACGCCCCAGGGCTGGGCCAGGGGTTCGCCCGTGATGGTCACCCCCGCGGGGACGTTGAAGCGGAAGCCGGCCGATTCCTGGGACAGGAAGTCGCCCACGCTGCGGATGCCCAGGGGCGAGCCGCTCTCGTTCACGACGGTGGTGGTGATCTTGAAGAACCGGTCCAGCTTGGCCAGGGTGAGCTTGTGGACGACCTTGACGCCCTGGATGATGCCCGCCGCGTCCCAGGTCGCCCCGGAGACCTTGTGCTCGGGATCGTAGATGCGGCCGTTCATGGTCAGGCTGCTGGGCTCGACGCTGCTGTCGGGGAGGAAGGAGTCGACGATGACCTGGATGGCCGGATCCTGGTTCACCACGGGCGTGAGGCGCTCCAGGGAATCGCCGGGCATGCTCACGCGCTGGTAGCTCGTGTCGAGCCGCAGGTAGCCGGCGTCGACGATGCTGCCGCCGGAGGCGGCGCCGGCGATGGGGGGCCGGGTGGTGTCACCGAAGGTGGAACCGTCCACGGCGACCTGGATGAAGTCGTTGCCCAGGTAGTAGTCCCCGGGGCCCGCCATGGACTTGAGCCCTACGACGCGGTCACCGCCGGTCACGGGAATGGCTTCGGCGACCACGGTGGACCGCTGGAGGCCCGTGGCCCGGTAGCAGCCCGTGGCGCCCAGGAAGAGCAGCGCCGGTACGGCAAGGGACAGGCTCTTCCGTGCCGCGCCGCCAGGGCGCAGTTCGGGACAGACATTGGACGGCCGCAGGTGGCTTGTATTATTCATTAATTCTCACTCGCGTTGGGCCCCGAAGGGGTAAGGGTCTATGCTAACTCACGATGGGACTATCTGCCTGGGTTACTCTCCGTTCGCGTTCACGGCGGTGGCTGTGGGCAACCCTTCTTGCATTCTTTACCATTGATTTGCTTTGGATTCTCCTATGGTTCCCGCGGGAAGGCCGGTCGCGCATTTTTCTGCGTTCCGACGTGCCTGCCGTCCAGGGTCCGGCCCTGGTCCTCGGGGCGGGGGTCTATTCCGACGGGGAACCCTCCCCGGTGCTGGAAGGGCGGCTTGAGACGGCCCTGGCTCTTTTCAGGGACGGCAAGGTGGGCTGGATCCTCGTGTCCGGGGACAACAGGGCCAACAATTACAACGAACCCCAGGCCATGAGGAAGTGGCTCATCAAGCGCGGGGTCCCCATCGAGCGCGTCGTGAGCGACTACGCCGGGCGCCGGACCTACGACAGCCTCAAGCGGGCCCAGGCGGTTTTCGGGGTCCGCCGCGCCACCCTGGTCACCTCGGACTTCCACATGCCCCGCGCCCTCTACCTGGCCAGGGGCATGGGGCTGGAGACCTACGGGGTCAGCGCGGACACTTCCGCCCTGCCCCTCCGGTCCCGGGCGTCCTTCCTGGCGCGGGAATGGGCTGCCCGCAACGTCGCGGTGTGGGACCGGTGGTTCCCCCCGGATACCATGCTGGGGCCTCGCGAATCCACCCCCGACNNCCCGGGCCCGCCGAATGATCCTGGCGAAACCGCTGTTCATCCTGGCCGCGGGACGGCTGCCCCAGGGCCGCTTCCGCGGGCGCCTCCAGGGCGAGGGGGCGGTGGCCCTTGGCACGGCGGCCCTCCGGGGCCTCCTGGCGGCCCCGGACT
>DBME01000387.1 GCA_002298155.1 Holophagaceae bacterium UBA706
TCCCCTGCGGCGCCCCCCTGGACAAGGGCTGGCACTGCGCCGCCTGCGGCTGGAGCGCGCCGGTGGCGGGCGGGATCCCCGTCCTGGGCGGCGAGGCCGCGGAGGGCGAAGGCTTCACCAAGTCCACCTTCCAGGAGCTGGTCCACTGGGAGGCGCGCCATTTCTGGTTCCGCAGCCGCAACCGCCTCATCCTCTGGGCCCTGGAGCGCTTCGCGCCCGAGCCGGCCTCCTTCCTGGAAGTGGGCTGCGGCACCGGCTTCGTGCTCCAGGCCCTGGCGGAGCGCCACCCCTCGACCCGCTTCACCGGCGCGGAATTCCACCTGGAGGGACTGCCCTTCGCCGCCGAGCGGCTCCCCCGGGCCGAATTCATCCAGGCCGATGCCCGGACCCTCCCCTTCACCGACGAGTTCGACGTGATCGGCCTTTTCGACGTCCTCGAGCACATCCCCGAGGATGAGCGCGTCCTGTCGGCGGTGGCCGCGGCCTGCAGGCCCGGAGGCACCGTGATGATCACGGTCCCCCAGCACCCCTGGCTGTGGAGCGTCGTGGACGAGAAGGCCTCCCACGTGCGCCGCTACTCCCGGAAGGTCCTGCTGGACCGCATGGCGGCGGCGGGACTCCGGCCCGTCCTGGCCACCTCCTTCATGGCCCTCCTTCTGCCCCTGCTGGTCACCGTCCGGCGGCGGCGGGAGCAGCGCCGCGAAGCTTTCGACCCCCTGGCCGAGCTGCGCATCGCCCCCTGGAAGAACGCGCTGCTGGAGGGGGTCATGGCCCTGGAACGCCTGCTGGTGAAGGCCGGCGTGCGCTGGCCCTTCGGCGCCTCCCTCCTGGTCGTGGCCCGCAGGGAGGCCCCATGAGCGGCGCCGGTCTCCGCAGGATCGCCGGGTGGACCCTGGCGGCCGTGTTCCTGGCCTGGGTGGTGTTCACCTTCCACTGGCGCGCCATCGGCCAGGTCCTGCTGCACACAAACCTGCTGGTCTTCGGGGTGGCCTCCGCCGCCACCCTCCCCCTGTTCTTCCTTTCCCGCACGCTCCGGTGGCAGCTGCTCCTCCCCGACCAGGCCCGGTCCCGGGGGCTCCTGGACCGGTACCTCATGGTTGGGGCCGCGGTGGGCCTGGCGGCCCTGGTGCCCCTCCAGGGCGCCGAGATCCTCAAGGTGGAATCCGGCCACGCCGATTCCGGCCTGGCGCGGCGGCGCGGCTATTCCGCCCTGCTCATCGAGCGCGGCCTCGACCTGGGCGTCATCCTCGCCATCTTCTGGATCTGCTACCCCGCCTACCTGCCCCCCGGGGGCCGGAAGGCCGCCGCCCTCCTCCTGGCCTTCGCCCTCCTGGCCGGCCTAGGGGCGCTGGGCCTGGGGAGGATTCCCGGAACCGGAAGGCTGGCGGCCTGGGGGGCTTTGTTCCGGGACCTCCTGCACACCCCCGGCCGCACCCTCGCGATTCTCGCCGTCACCGCCGCCGGCTGGCTCCTGGTCCTGGCCGGCTGGGCCGGGGTCCTGGCGGCCCTGGACGTGCACCTCCCCCTGGCAGGGCTCCTCGCCTTCATGACCGGCATCGCCCTGGTGGGCGTCTTCAGCCTCATCCCCGGCGGGCTCGGCATCTGCGAGCTGGGCATCACCGGCATGCTCGTCCTGGCGGGCGTCGACCCGGCCCGGGCCCAGGGGGTCGCCATCCTGCTGCGCTGCTATTCCCTGGTTTCCGCCGCCCTTGGCATAATTCTCGCAATTTGGAGACGCCGGCGCCTCCCCGGGGGCGGCCCGGCCGCACCCTAGCCGGGTATTCTTGAATCCTTCCGGAGGCTATGAATGGTCCACATCTCGGTCGTGACTCCGGTCTACAAGGCCGAACGGATCCTTCCGGAGCTCTACCGCCGACTGAAGGCCGCCCTGGAGCCCCTCACCGCCGATTTTGAAATCATCATGGTCAACGACCACAGCCCCGAGGACGACTGGTCCGTCATCCGGCGCCTGGCCGAGGCCGATCCCCGGGTGAAGGGCGTGGATCTCTCCCGGAATTTCGGCCAGCACTTCGCCATCACCGCGGGCCTGGATCACGCCCGGGGGGAATGGATCGTGGTCATGGACTGCGACCTCCAGGACCAGCCCGAGGAGATCCCCAAGCTCTACGCCAAGGCCCAGGAAGGCTACGACGCGGTCTTCGGCCGGCGGTACCAGCGCAAGGACGCCTTCCTCAAGCGGGCCATGTCCTACGCCTACTACCGGACCTACGAGTACCTGATCGAGGAGGACATCGACGGCCGGGTCGCCAACTTCAGCATCATCTCCTGGAAGGTGGCCCGCAGCCTCGGCGCCATGCGCGAGCAGAACCGCTCGTACGGGCTCTTCGTGAAGTGGGTTGGCTTCCGCACCGCCACCATCGACATCGACCATGCCGCCCGGTACGAGGGCCTCACGTCCTACACGTCGGGACGCCTGATCAAGCTGGCCATCGACAGCATCGTCTCCCAGTCCAACAAGCCGCTCAGACTCTTCATCCGCCTGGGGTTCCTCATGTCCCTGGGCTCGTTCCTGCTGATCCTGTTCATCCTCTACCGGCACTTCTTCGTGGGCATCCAGATCGAAGGTTGGGCCAGCGTCATGGTCTCCCTGTGGTTCATCGGCGGGCTCCTGTTCATGAACCTGGGGATCCTCGGCCTGTACATCGGGAAGACCTTCGACGAGACCAAGGGCCGGCCCCTCTACCTGGTGCGGGAACGCGTGGGCCTCGACGAGCCCGAGCCCTAGAGGTGATGGATGCAACTCAACCTGCTTGACTATTTCCACCAAGGGGCCCTGGCGTCGCACCCGGCCAAGGCGGCCGTCAGCGATGGCGGCCAGGACCTCACCTTCGCCGAACTCCACCAGCGGGCCCTCCAGTTCGCGGGGCGCATCCTGGTGGCGGGCGCACCCCTCAACGCCGCCGTGGCGGTGTTCCTGCCCAAGGGCATCCCCGTGGTCGTGGCGGACCTGGGCATCCTGCACGCCGGCTGCTGCTACGCGAACCTCGACGTGAAGTCCCCCGCCCAGCGCACCCGCAACGTCCTGGACAATGTCCGGCCCGAGCTCCTGGTCACCTCCCGCACCCTGGAGGCGCTCCTCCCGGCCCTGGGCTTCGACCCCGCCCGGACCCTGTTCGTGGAGGACGCGGCCCCGGCATCCTGCGACGAGGCCGCCGTGGCCGCGCGCCTCGGGGCGGTGATCGACACCGATCCCGCCTGCATCATCAACACCTCCGGCTCCACCGGCACGCCCAAGAGCGTGGTCATGAACCACCGGAGCATCATCGACTTCATGGACTGGCTCTTCGGGACCTTCGCCTTCGGCCCGGAAGAGCGCATCGGCAGCCTCTCGCCCTTCCACTTCGACATCTACACGCTCGAGCTGTGGCTCACCCTGGCCAAGGGCGCCACCCTCGTAGTCATTCCGGAGCAGCACGGCATCTTCCCCACCCGCCTCGTGCAGTTCCTCGCCGACGAGCGGGTCACCTTCCTGTTCTGGGTGCCCACCGTCATGGTCAACATCGCCAACCAGGACACCTTCGCCTCGGTGAAGCCCGGCAGCCTGCGCAACGTCCTCTTCGCGGGCGAGGTCTTCCCCACGCGCCACTTCAACTACTGGCGCCGCCACTTCCCCGAAGCCCGGTTCGTGAACCTCTATGGCCCCATCGAGATCACCGTGGACTGCACCTGGTACCAGGTGGACAGGGACTTCCGGGACGACGAGCCGCTGCCCATCGGCTTCCCCTGCCGCAACACGGACATCCTCATCCTGGACGCCGACGACCGCCCCGCGCCTCCGGGCACCCAGGGCGAGCTTTGCGTGCGCGGAAGCTCCCTGGCCATGGGCTACTGGAACGATCCCGAGAAGACCGCCCGCGCCTTCGTGCAGAACCCCCTCAACACGCGGTACCCGGAGCGCATCTACCGCACCGGCGACCTGGTCCACCTCAACGAGCGGGGCGAGATCCTCTTCGACGGCCGCAAGGATTTCCAGGTCAAGCACCTGGGCTACCGCATCGAGCTCGGCGAGATCGAGCACGTGGTGGTGAACAGCGTGGACGACATCGACAACGCCTGCGTCCTCTACGACCGGGAGAAGAAGGAGATCATCCTCGTCTTCGAAAGCCGCCGCGAGGTCACCCCCGCCGAGATCCGCAAGCGTCTGCAGGAGGTCCTTCCCAAGTACATGCTGCCCACGTCGTTCCACCGGGTCGAGACCATGGTCCGCAACCCCAACGGCAAGATCGACCGGCAGCGTCTGCAGCAGGACTACGTGAAATGACCGCCTTCGCGGAGGTGACCGCCCTCTCCGCGTACGTGGACGCCGTCGCGGGCGTCCGCCGCAGGGCCGGGGCCTACACCACCAACCTCTTCGTGGACCCGGCCGCCGTTGAGCGGTGGATCCTCGGCGGCGCCCTCCGCCACGCCGAACTGGAAGGCACCTCCCTGTTCCTGCGCAGGGACCGCTGGTTCCAGCACCTCTACGTCAGCGCCCCGGATCCGGAGGCGCTGGCCGCGGCCCTGGCCCGCCCCGAGGTCGCCCGCGAGGGGCTTCTCACCGTGGACCTCCTGGGCTCCCAGGCCGCGGCCGGGCAGTTGGCCGTGCCCTTCGCCGCCAACGGCTTCAAGCCCTACGCGACCCTCCGGCGCATGGTCCGGGTGGCGGGCGCCCAGGGCGCTTCGGAGGAGGCCTCCCCGGCCGGAACGGCGGCGCCGGAGGATGTGGACGCGATCCTGGGCCTTCTGGAAGCCAGCTTCGATCCCCTCAAGGAGCAGCTCCCCTCCCGGGAGGACGTGGCCTCCGCCGTGGGCGCCGGCCAGGTCCTGGTGGCGCGCTCCGGAGAAGCCCTGGGCGGCCTCCTCTTCTTCGAGACCACGGGCCTGACCTCGACCTTGCGCTACTGGCTGGTGGCCCCCGGGCACAGGGACCGGGGCATCGGCGCTAAACTCATGCGGGACTACTACCGGCGCTGCCCTGCCGTGAAGCGCTTCCTGCTCTGGGTGATCGATTCCAATGGCGACGCCATCACGAAGTACCATCATTATGGTTATTCGCCGGATGGCCTGCATGACCTGGTGATGATCACGGAGGGGAACCCGCAATGAAGAGCGTCCTGGAAATCCTGAACGGCATCCGCCCCGAATTCGACTTTTCCACGAGCCAGGCCTTCATCGCGGACGGCATGCTCGATTCCTTCGACCTCCTCACCCTCGTGAGCGAGCTGGAGGCGGAGTACGGCATCCGCATCGACGGCCAGGCCATCGTCCCCGAGAATTTCGTCAGCATCGAGGCCATCGAGGGCCTCGTGCGCAAGAGCGTCAGGCCATGAACCTCGACTACCTGGGCAAGCGCATCTCCGGGATCCTCACGATCCTGCCGGCCAACGTGTCCCGCTTCGACGACGAGGCCGGGAACTACACCTTCCCCCGGGAGAAGACCATGCGGCTGAAGCCCCTCATGGGCTTCGAGGAGCACCGCATCGTGGAGGACGGCGTGTGCGTCTCGGACCTCTGCGTCCACGGCCTGCGGAGCCTCTTCGACCGCGGCCTCCTGCGCAAGGAGGACCTGGACGCCATCGTCCTCGTCACCCAGTCCCCCGACCACTTCATGCCCCCCACCAGCAACGTGATCCAGGGCCTCCTGGAGCTGAAGCGGGACATGATCTGCCTGGACATCAACCAGGGCTGCGCGGGATTCGAGATCGGCCTGCTCCAGGCCTTCGCCCTCCTGGACCAGGCGTCCATCAACAAGGTGGCCGTGCTCAACGCGGACGTGCTGAGCCGCAAGACCTCCCGCCAGGACCGCAACAGCTTCCCCCTCATCGGCGACGGCGCCTCCGTCACCCTGGTGGAGAAGGACCCCTCCGGCGGCCGCATCCACGCCAACATCCAGATGGACGGGACTCTGCGCAACGCCCTCACCATCCCCGCGGGCGGCTTCCGCCAGCCCTCCACGGCCGCCACGGCCGTGCCCGAGGACGACGGCAGCGGCAACCTGCGCGCCAAGGACCACCTGGTCATGAACGGCCAGGACGTCTTCGGTTTCGTCATGACGGAAGTTCCGCCCATGATCCAGTCCCTGGCCGCCTCCGCCGGCGTCGCCATGGCCGATATCGACTGGTTCCTCTTCCACCAGCCCAACAAGTTCATGATCCAGAAGCTGGCCGAGAAGCTGGAGGTCCCTTACGACAAGATGCCCGGGAACATCGTGGAGAAGTTCGGCAACGCCAGCGGCGTCACCATCCCGACCAACGTGTGCCTCAACCTGGGCGCGCGCCTGAAGGACGAGCGCTTCAAGGTCTGCTTCGCCGGCTTCGGCGTTGGCCTGACCTGGAGCTCCATCCTCATGGACCTTGGCGGACTCGATTTCTGCGAGATCATCGACTACTGACCAGAGACACTAGCGAGGAGTGGGACATGGACGTTTTCTACCAGAAGCTCCGCGAGATTCTCGAGTGCGACGAGGTCTCCCGGGAAAACGACATCGGCGATTTCGAGAACTGGGATTCCCTGGGCGTCCTCACCATCCTCGCCATGATCGATTCCACGTACAAGGTCTCCATCTCCTCGGAGGAGTTCCTCAAGGTGCGCAAGGTCGGCGACCTGGAAGACATCGTCCGGGCCAAGCTGGGCAGGTGATGGACACCCGGGGCCATACCCTCGTCACGGGCGCCTCCTCCGGCATCGGGCGGGGCATCGCCCTGGCCCTGGCCCAGGATCGTCCCGTCATCCTCCACGGGCGCGACCGCGGCCGACTGGAGGAGGCCCGCGCCGCCTGCCCCGGCCCCGGCCATCTCGTGTGGGCCGTGGACTTCGCCAAGGCGGAGTCGGTGGCGGAGGACTTCGACGGCTTCCTCCGCGCCACCGGCGCCAAGGTCTCCGCCCTGGTGCACGCCGCCGGCATCGTGCGGGTCGGCCCCACGCGCCTGGATTCCTACGGCGCCAGCCTGGAGGCCATGAACGTCAACTTCCTGGCGGCCGCCGAACTCGTGAAGGTCCTGCTCAAGGCCGCGCCCAACGGCAAGGAACTCCGCAACATCCTGCTGATCTCCAGTATCTACAGCCGCCTGGGCGCCAAGGGCCAGGGCATCTACTGCGCCACCAAGGGCGCCGTGGACGCCTACGTCCGGGCCCTGGCGGCCGAGCTCTCCCCCCACGTCCGCGTGAATTCCCTGCTCCCGGGCGCCGTGCTCACGCCCATGGCCGAGGCCTCCCCGGAGGCCTACCTCGCCCGCTGCCGGGAGGCCCACCCCCTGGGCATGGGCGAGATCGAGGACGTGGTCAACTACGCCCGGTTCATCCTCTCGGACGGGGCGCGCTGGCTCACGGGACAGAACATCGTCATCGACGGCGGGTTCAGCGCCTGCAAGGGACTCTAGGAGGCGGCGGTGGACATGGATCAGCGTCTGTTCCGCGCCACGAGCGGTGACTGGGTGACCCGGGGCTCCCTCGCCGACGGCCTGCACGCGGTCGGCGCGGCCGGACACGACATCCTCTACGTGCACACCGACATCTCCTTCGGCCAGCCGGACCCGGCCCTGGGCCGCGAAGGCCTCCTGGCGGCCCTCCTGGAGACGCTCCTCGACCTGGGCTCCGGCACACTCCTGATGCCGGCCTTCACCTTCAGTTTCTGCAACGGCGAGGACTTCGATGTGCGCGGCTCCCGCTCGAGGATGGGCGCGCTCAACGAGTACCTGCGCAAGCGCCCGGGGGCCCTGCGCTCCGAGGACCCGCTCATGTCCACCGCCCTCCTGGGCGCCAAGACCCATCTCGTCACCGCCGTCGGCCACGAGTCCGTGGGCGAGGGGTGCACCTTCGACCTCCTGCACCGGGAACCCGACGCCCACTTCCTCTTCCTGGGCGTTCGCCCTTCCAAGTGCTTCACCTTCTCCCACTACGTGGAGGAGCGCCTGGGCGTGCCCTACCGCTACCGGCGGCCCTTCCGGGGCCGCGTCACCGCCGCCGACGGCACCGGCCGGGAGGACACCTACCATCTGTTCGTGCGCTACAAGGATGTCGTCCCCGCTTCCGACGGCGCCTTCGAGGCGGAGACCGTGGCCGCGGGCCTCATGGCCCAGCGCCCCTGCGGTGACGCCTTCCTCTCCGCCATCGACGAGAGGACGGCCTACGCCGTGTACGAGGACCGCATCCGCGCCGACGTCCACTACATGCTGGCCCAGCCCTATCCCCGCGTCCTGCTGGACGAGTTCCACGCCCACAACATGATCGCCCTCTGAGTCCGCCATGCTGGTCGAGAAGAACGAGATCGATTCCGACATCCTGGGACTCACGGTCCTGGAGCTGAAGGACCCCTGCGCCGACGGGACCTTCCCCGCCTTCGAAGCGTCGGAGATCCGTCCCTGGGGCCCCTGCTACTGCGTGTGCAAGGTCCCCATCGAGGACCTGGCCGCGATCCAGCAACTGGAGGCCTCCGGCTACCGCTTCCTTGAACTCCAGCTCCAGCTCGCGGCCCGTCCCCGTGAACGGGACACGTCCGCCTTCCCCTACGCTTTCTCTCCCGTGGCCAGCGAGGCGGAACTGGCCGAGGTGCTGGCCATCGCGGAGACCACCTTCGTCGCCGACCGATTCTCCGTGGACCCCCACCTGGCGGCGATGGGCGCTGGGTTGTCCGGTCGAAGATATCAGCGCTACATCGAAAAATCCTTCCGGGCCCAGGACGAGCGCGTCTTCAAGCTGGTAAGCCAAGACTCCGGGCGGATTGTTGCATTTAATACGCATAAATACCGATGTCCCGACGACGTGCTGATGTTCGTGGGTGGTGTTCGCAACGAATGCAAATCCATGGGCTTGGGCGCCATCATGGATTACTTCCTCATCAATCATCTAAAGGAGATGGGTGTGAAGAAATTCACCACCCATGTGTCCGCACGAAACTACCCCGTCATGAATCTTGAAATCGCGGGGCTGGGGTTTAAAATTGTCCGGAATTTCGTGATACTTAGAAAAGTCTATCCCTGACCCTATCCGACCTGCCCCGGGCGTCCAAGTGGACGCCCCGCGTCACACGCCCTGCCCCTGAACGGCACCTCGCTTCCGGGACCACAATTGTGACAATCTTATTTCTCCTTGCTTCCATGTTGCACCGACTAGGATTACCCTTGAAGCGGCCTTACCCCCAACCGTTCCCCTGGCTGGCATTCAATTTGCTTCCCTAGGGGTCCATCTCACCAAAGGAGATCTCATGAAGAAACAGTCCGGCTTCACCCTGATCGAACTGCTGCTGGTGCTCGCCATCATCGGCATCATCAGCGCCATCGCCATCCCGGCCCTGCTCAGCCAGCGCGCCCGCGCTCGCGACAAGACCTGCATCTCCAACATGGAAGGCCGCGTGGGTGACCTGATCGGCCAGTACGACCGTTTCCGTGAGATGGGCCTGGACACCGGCCAGATCCAGACCAGCCTGCAGAACTACCTCAAGCAGACGGGCGGCAGCGACAAGAACCCCTGGAACACCGTCGGTGCCCTCGGCGCCTTTGACACCGCCGTTGACGTCGCCGGCGGCCTGGGCAGCACCCAGAGCCTCGCCGTCGCCAAGGTCAAGACCCTGGCCACCAACCTCGGCCAGGCCAAGTTCGCCATCCAGTTCCCCACCGGCACCACTCCCGGCTGGCTCGGTGGCGCCGTCATGATCAACGGTGTCGTCGCCGGTTCCACCAAGGTGGCCAAAGTTTCCGCCATCGAGTAGGTTCATCCTGGCTAACGTAAAAGGAGGAGCCGCAGGCTCCTCCTTTTTTTGTGCTTAGGGAGGATAGGGGTATGGAGCGGAAGCTTGGAAGGTGGGCCTCCCCGCTTGCTGCGGGCCTGATCTTCGTCCTGGTGCTTGCGGGACTGATGGTCCTGCGCTTGCGGAACGCCGAAGCGGGGCTCTCCACGGTACTCACCAACGGATTCGGCCTGCCACCGGTCCAGGCTTTCGCCGCGCGGTTCGCCTTCACCCTCCTGGTCCCCTTCTACATCATCGCGTCCCTGGCCCTCTGGGGGATCACCCTGGTCCTGACCACCCTGTTCCGGCGGGGCTACTCGAAGATATGGAGGGCCTCCGAGGGCTTCCTGCTCACCCTGTCCGCCCTGCTCTGGGTGCACCTCTTCCTCTGGTGGCAGGTCCCGGCGACGCTCTGGCTCATTCCGGGCCTCCGGCAACTGCCGTTCTGGGCCATCTTTCCCCTCCTGCTGGCGTCGTCCCTTGCCTACCCCCTGTTCTGGATCCGACGTTACGCCCTGGGCCGCGCAAGGGGCGCAGGACTCCTCGCGGCGTTCCTCCTGGTCTGGTCCGTGGTGCCGATGGCGCCAGAGCGGCTGCCCCGCCTCCTCACCCCGGCTCTGGGCGGCAGCGATCCGGCCCAGGTGGTCATCATCGGCCTGGACGGACTTCGCGAGGACGTGGGCCAGGACGCGGCCCGGGGCTGGCAGGGAACCGCGTACGACAATGCCTACACTGTCATCCCCGCCACCCGCCTTCTCTGGCACATCCTGTGGGGCGGAGACCCCATGTTCTATACCGTCGGCCATGCGCCGCCCACCCGCGAGGAGATGCTGGGCCAGCAGCCCCTGCCCATCATCGATCAGGCACGGCGCAACGGCTGGAAGCCCCGCTTCTACATCGACGACGGCGGCACTATCGGTCTTACCGGCAAGGTCGCCAGTTTCGATGACGTGGTCATGCCAGCCCCGGGCTGGGAGAACTTCGTGAACTCCAACCTCAGTTCCGCGTTCCCACTGTTCGCGGCTTGGGAGAACTGGGGCCGGGCCTTCCCCACCACGAACCCCTGGGCCCCCCTGGACGGCGGCCTCCGGGAGGCGCTGCGCCTGGGCCGGGGCGCCAAGCTGGTCATGTTCCACTCCTGCCTCGCCCACCAGCCCATCTTCCTGACCCGCGAGGAACTTTCCGGAGTGCACCACTGGTGGTCCATGCGCCCTTCGGGCCTGGAGCCCTACGTGGCCCGCCAGCAGGTCACCCAGAAACGGGCCGCGGACTACGACGTGAGGCGGGACCCCTTCCTTGCCTACCGGCTCCGCATGCGCGCCATCCTGGCATCCTGGGAACCCATCTGGAACGGCCTGGACAGGGATCCCCAATACCGCAACTCCACGCGGATCCTTTTTTCCGACCACGGCGAGCGCTTCTACCACGCCACGGAGAAGATCCAGCTCGGCGGCGTCCACGGGTATGACCTGGACCCCTGGGAGGCCCGGATCATGATGAAAGTGGACGGCCCGGGATTCACGGCTGCCCCCGGAGCCGGACCCAATCACGCCACGATCAGCGTGCTTTCCATGCGCGACGCCCTGGCCAAGGCCATCGCCGCCAACGGCACCTTCGACCGCGCCACGTTCGAGACAAGCTATCCCGTGGCCCCCCTGCGCTACCAGACCCTCAGCACGGACCTCTTCGTCGCGGGCCAGAAAGACCTCTACCGCGAAATGGACCTGCTGACCCTGTCCATGCAGACGGCCATCGCCCCCAACGGCATCTGGTTCGTTAACGCCGACACCACCGTCCAGCAGCGCGCGGAAGAGGTCACCGTGGGTACGGCCCGGGGCGAGGAGCTTGTCATCACCAAGCCCCTCAAGGCTGGAGGGGCGCAGGTGATCACGTACAAAGGCTACCGGCTGCAATCCGTCGATGCAGTACCGGAGGCCCGCTACAGCCAGGATAAGGAAAAGGTCGCCAAGCTCCTGGCGTCCAACTGACCCTGTTCCCGGATCAAGGCTTCAAAGCCGCCAGACGTGCCTTGGCTTCTTCGCTTCCCGGCTGCATCGCAAGGGTGCGGTTGAACATTTCCCGCGCCTCCTCGACCCGGCCCAGCGCCGCCAGCGATACTCCCAGGTTCAAGGTGATTTCCGGACTCCGGGGCGAAACGCGGGCCGCTTCCTGGAACCAGACCAGGGCTCGCGCCTCCCGGCCCAGCTTGCGTTCGATGAGGCCCAGACGCATGCGCGCCTCCTGGGAACGGCCCATTTCACGCCGCAGGTCGGGATCGTCCTTGAGCCGCAAGGGCTCCAGGTCCAGGTAACCCTTGTAGGCGGGAATGGCTTCCTCCAGACGGCCCACGCGGGTCAACAGGGACGCCAAGTCGGCCAGGGCAGCGAAGTCCGTGGGCGTATCCCTCATCCATGCTTCATAAACCGCCACGGCCTCCTCGGTCTGGCCTGCCTCCGAAAGGGCCTTGGCCAGGTCCACCCGGGGCTGCCGGCTGGCCGGATTCATGGCGATTGCGGCACGGAATTCGGGGATGGCCTCCTGGGGCCGGCCCTGAAGTAGCAGACCGTGGCCGAGGTTGGTCCGGGCAACGATGTTGTCCGTGGCCACAGCCCGTTCACGGCGGAAAAGGGTGACACTGTCTCGCCAGTAGGAGGCCTGAGTCCGGGCTACCATCAGCAGCGCAAGCGCCGCGGCCCAGGCCCCGGCCATGGCCGCCCAGGATGGCAGCCGCAGGTACCTGCCCAGGTCCCGCCCGCCCCAAGCCACGATGAGGAAGGGGCCCACCAGGGGGATGTAGGTGTAGCGGTCCGCCAGGGCCTGGGACCCCACCTGCACCAGCCCGATGACCGGCAGCAGGGATACGAGATACCAGAGCCAACCAGCCAGCAGGTAGGGCTTCTCCCGGCGGTTCCGCACAGCCCCGACGGTGATCGCGCCCACCAGGAGCAGGGCCGCCAGGGCCTTCCACAGGCGGATATCCTCCCGCACGATGGGGTAGAGCGGCGCCAACCCCGAGGGCCACACCATCTTCGCCAGATAGGTGACATAGCTGACCAGTGCATTACCGAGGCGTTCGAGGGCCGGCAGGTGCTCCATGGGAATCACCGCCCCTCCCTGGCGCTGCGCCACGAACGTGACCACACACGAGGCGAAGGACAGAAGGAACAGGGGCGCCTTCTCCCACAGCCGGGAACGCAGCGGTTCCCCCCGCCGCAGGGGCCAATGGTCGAGGAAGAGCAGGAGGAACGGCAGGGAAACCAGCATGGGTTTGGCCATGAGTCCCAGGGTGAAGAGGATCACCGTGGCGGGACCAATCCTCCGGGCCGGTGGTTTGCGCGCATAGACCGCCACCGTCAGGAGAAGCAGGAACATGCTGAGCACATCCTTACGTTCCGCCACCCAGGCTACGCTCTCCACGTGCAATGGGTGCACGGCGAACAGTGCCGCCACGAAGAGGCTGGGCCAGTGATCGCCAGTCATGGACCGGAGGATCAGGAAGAGCAGCACCGCGTTGGCCGAGTGGAACACCACGTTGGTGAGGTGGTGCATGCCCGCGTTGGTGCCGAAAAGGCTCACGTCGAGCATGTGCGAGAGCCAGGTGAGCGGATGCCAGTTGGCGGCGGCCCCCGATCCAAGGGCCCACAGCAGGTTGTCCCAGGTGAGCCCGCGCTGGGTGTGGGGATTATTCGTGATGTAGAAGGGATCGTCGAAATTCAGGAAGGCGAAGCCCCTCACCTGCGCGTAGATGACGGCGGTCAGGGCCACCAGAAGGGCGCCACCCGCCGCGGCGGCGACCAGCTGCTTCCGGCGATCGTCCCCGGCCATCAGTCGCCCGCCGGGGTCTTCACCGGGAAGCGCGCGTGGCGGGCCAGCCCCATCCGCGCCATCCGGAACTGGAGGGCCGTGGCCAGGCAGCCGAAGCCGTACCGCACGCTGCGCCGGAAGTTGATGGAGGAGGCCTCGGCGAAGTAGCTGGCCGGGCAGGTCACTTCGGCGATGGTGAAACCGTGCCACAGGATCTGGGCCAGCATCTGGTTGTCGAAGACGAAATCGTCACTGTCCTGGTCAAGGGCCAGGGTCTCCAGCACCTCGCGGGAGAAGGCGCGGTAGCCGGTGTGGTATTCCGAGAGCTTGGCGCCCATGAAGATGTTGCTGAACATGGTGAGGAACCGGTTCGCCACGTACTTCCAGCCCGGCATGCCCTGGCGCACCGCCGTCCCGCCCAGGATCCGGGAACCCAGGACGCAGGGATAGAGCCCGTTGGCGATGAGGGAGGCCATGGCCGGCAGGAGCTTGGGCGTGTACTGGTAGTCGGGGTGGATCATCACCACCAGATCCGCGCCGTTCTCCAGCGCGAGCTTGTAGCAGGTCTTCTGGTTGCCGCCGTACCCCAGGTTCTTCTGGTGCTCGTGCACGAGGGTGTCGGGCAGGGTCCGGGCCAGGGCGGCCGTGCCGTCCTGGCTGCAGTCGTCCACCAGGATGACCAGGTCCACGATGCCCTGGTCCATGACCTCCTGGTGGGTCCGGATGAGGGTCTTGGCCGCGTTGTAGGCGGGCATGACGACGACGAGCTTCTTGCCTCTTATCATGCGGATTCCCCTTGCCTGATACTGCCATCAGGCCCACCCGCGGTCCAGACCCCGCGGCGCCTCAATGACGCGTCCGGATGACCTCCATCAGGGCCCGGGCCCGCCGGGACCGCGCCTGCTCCCGCCGCGGATCGCCTTCCCCCTGGAGGCGCTGGGGTTCCCCCGCCAGGAACGCGGAGAGGAGGGCCCAGGCTTCCCGGTCCCGCCCCAGTTCCACCAGCGGTTCGGCAGCATCGAACATCACGTCGTAGTACCGGGGATCCACGTCCAGGGCCTCCTTGAAGGCCACCAGCGCCTCGTCACGGCGGCCCACCGCCAGCAGGGCCCGGCCCAGGAAGTAGTGGGGCTTGGCGATGCCCGGCATGATGCGCACCGCGGCCTGCAGGTGCGGCACGGCCTCCGCGCACCGGCCCTCCGTCAACAGGGCGAAGCCGAGGTTGGTCTGCCCGAAGAGGTTTCCCGGATCCAGCGCCACCGCGTGCCGGAAGAGCGTCTCGCTGGTGCGCCACACCCTGGCCTGGGCCCAGGACAGGACCATCAGCGCCGCGGTGAGCCCGACCGCGCCCAGGGCCGCCGCACGCCGGGGGATCCGGCTCCCCTCCAGGCGCTCAGCGGCGAACCAGGCCAGGGCCACGCCCGGTCCCACCAGGGGCAGGTAGGTGTAGCGGTCCGCCATGCCCTGGAGGCCCACCTGCACGATGCCGATCACCGGGGCCACGGTCACCAGGTACCAGAGCCACCCGAAGAGGAGGTACGGCCTGCGCCGGCGCTGCCGCCACACCGCCACGGACGCCGCAATCACGAAGAGCGCGGCCAAAGGCGCCGTCCACGCAAGGGTCCGCGCCGTGGGGAAGGGATAGAAGGGCGAGAGGCGGAAGGGCAGGAACGCCTTCACCAGGTAGGCGCCCAGTGAGGAGACGGCGTTGAGCGCACGCCAGCTCAGCGGCAGCCCCTTCAGGGTGTGCACCGCGCCCCCGGCCCGCTGCGCCTGGAAGGTGATGACACAGGAAACGATGGCCATGGCGGCGAAAGGCACCTTCTCCAGCAGGAGCCGGACCGGGCCCGCCTTGCGCTCCAGGGGCCACCGGTCCAGCAGCAGGAGCAGGAGGGGCAGGCTCACCAGCATCGGCTTCGCCATGAGCCCCAGGAAGAACAGCAGGGACGCCCAGACCAGGCGCGATGCCGACCCGGTGCGTACATAGGCCAGATAGGCCCGCAGGGTGAGAAGGCCCAGGAACATGCTCAGCACGTCCTTGCGCTCGGCCACCCAGGCCACGCTCTCCACGTGCAGGGGATGGACCGCGAACAGCACCGCCACCGCTAGGCAGGGCCAGAAACGCCGGGTCATGCCGCGCAGGAGGAGGAACAGCAGCACGGCATTGGCGCCGTGGAAGACGACGTTCATGGCGTGGTGAGCCCCCGGCGCCAGTCCGAAGAGGGAGACGTCGGTCATGTGGGAGAGCCAGGTGACGGGATGCCAGTTGGCCGCCCACCCCGTGCGGAAGGCCCAGACGAGGCCGTCCCAGCCCAGCCCCTCCATGACGTGGCGGTTCCCGGTCACGTAGAGGGGATCGTCGTAGTTGATGAAGTCGAAGCCCAGGACCTGCCCGAAGACGATCCAGGTCACGGCCAGGAGGCCCAGGCACGCCACCAGAGTCCGGAGGCCTTCCCGCGCCGGCTTNNGGCGTCCCGGATCCCCCGGGCTCAGGCATCGAGCGGCAGGTGTTCCCAGGCGACCCCGAAGTGCTCCAGGATGGCCTTGCGCTCCAGGCGCTCCTGCTCGGCGATGCTCGCGTAGGGCCGCAGGAAGACCACCCGGCGCACCCCGCGGCGCACCAGGGCGCGGCAGCAGACGAGGCAGGGCTCGTCGGTGACGTAGGCGGTGTGCACGTGGGCGTCGCAGAACCCCAGGGCGTTCTCCTCGGCATGGCTCGTGTGAAGGCAGCGCATGCCGGGACCACAGGTCTCGGGGGTGCAATGGGCCATGCCGGGCAGGGCTCCGTTGTAGCCGCCGGAGGCGATGCCGCCGTCCTCCCGCAGCAGGATGCAACCCACCTTGAGGCGGCAGCAGGTGCCGAGGCGGCTCAGCTNNAGGAAGACGTCGTCCTTGAGGTCTGCGCGGCTCATGCGGGCTCCTACCGGTTGGGCACCACTTCGATGTCTATCTGATGCACGGGGCCGTCGGGGCGTTCCTGCCACTGCACGTGGGCGCCCAGGGCGCGGGCCAGCTGGTTGACGCCCTCCCGGGTCTCGGGCTGCAGGGCGGCTTTCAGTTCCTGGTGCAGGGTCAGGCGGAGCTGGGTTCCACGGAGCCGCTCGCCCTGCCGGGCCATTTCGCGGTAGACGCCCAGGACCACCGTCTCGGCGCTGGGTCTGCGTCCGTAGCCGTCGCAGTGGGGGCAGGCGGAGGTGAGCAGGCGCTCCAGGCTGGGGCCGGTGCGCTTGCGGGTCATCTCCACCAGGCCGAAATCGCTGATCTCCACGGCCCGGGCGTGGTTGCGGTCCCGCTCGAGCTCCTCCTGCATGCGCTTCATGACGGCCTCGCGGTGGGCGGGGTCCATCATGTCGATGAAGTCGATGACGNNCCCAGGTTGCGCAGGCGCAGCTGCCTGACGATCTCGGGGATGGCCTCCATGTTGGTGAGGAAGACCGTCTCCTCGAGGTCCTTCTTGCCCACGAACTTGCCGGTGTTGACGTCGACGCTGACCAGGGCCTCGGTCTGGTTGATGACGATGCTGCCGCCGTGCTTGAGGAAGACCTTGGGCTGGCGCGCGGCGTCGATCTCCTTCTCGATGGCGAAGGCCTCGAAGATCGGCAGGTCGCTGGTGAAGTGCTTGATGCGGCCCACCCATTCCGGGTGGAGCCGGCTCACGAAGTCCACCACCTCGCGGTAGGTGTCGTCGCGGTCCACCCAGAAGCTGGCCACCTCCTCGCGGAAGAGGTCCCGCAGCACCTTCTGGAGGAGCCGGAAGTCCTTCCACACGAGGCTGGGCGCCTGGAGGTGCTGGCAATTGGCCTGGAGGTCCGTCCAGAGCTCGCGGAGATAGGCCACGTCGTTGACCAGGTCCTCGTCCTTCTCGCCGATGGCGGCGGTGCGCACGATGAAGCCCTCGCCGGGCTGGGCGTGGCCCTTGATGAGGGTGCGCAGGCGCTCGCGCTCCGCGGGGTTGGTGATCTTGCGTGAGATGCCCACGTGCTCGATGCCGGGCATGAGCACGAGGAACCGCCCCGGGAAGCTGATGTGCCGCGAGAGGCGGGGACCCTTGCTGCCGATGGGGTCCTTGACCACCTGGACGAGGATCTCCTCGCCCTCCTTCACCGGCGGGAGGGTGACGGGCATGGCCGGGTAGTCCAGGGCGGGGTCGCCGCCCTCCTCGTCCTCCGCGGCCTCCTCCGAGGGCAGGCGGTGGGTCTCGGGCTCGTCCAGGTAGAGGAAGCCGTCCTTGGCGCCGCCGATGGCCACGAAGGCGCTCTGCATGCCCTGGAGGAGCTTGGCGACCCTCCCCTTGTAGACGTCCCCCACCTGGCTGACCTGGGTGGTCCTTTCTATGAACAGCTCACAAAGTTGCCCGTTTTCCAGCAGGGCGATACGCATCTCGAGCGGGGTCGCGTTGACCACGAGGGACCGGCGGACTTCCATGGTTTGTACCTCTCCAGAACTTGGCGGAAGCGCGGCTCGCGATTCCCCGGTGCCTCCGCCCGTACCAGAACGGAAGCTGCCCTTCTTTTAGCAAGTCTAGGGAACAATGGGAAGCCCGATCAGGAAAAAACGGGCTCGGGGGTCCTTTCCTGGTCCGCACGGGCGGTAATCCGGTTCCGCTCGTCCACGAAAACGACCTTCGGCCGCCTGGCGGCAGCCTCCTCCTCCGTCATCCAGCCGTAGGCGGCCAGGATGACCAGGTCCCCGGCTTTCACGTGATGGGCCGCGGCCCCGTTGATCCCCACCTCGCCGGAGCCCTCGGTGCCGGGGATCACGTACGTGCTGATCCGGGCGCCGTTGGTGACGTCGTAGATGTCGATCTTCTCATTTTCAAGAAACCCCGCCGCCCGGATGAGGACCGGATCCAGGGTGATGGATCCGATGTAGTCCAGATCGGCCCGCGTCACGACGCACCGGTGGATCTTGCCGAGAAGGAAATGTCGAAGCATGGCGACTCCCGGTACAGGCCCAAGAGGGTCCCGTCCAAGGGATAAGGATGTGCCACTTCAGGCCCTAAGTCCAGTCCCACCAACCAACGCGGGGTCGAACAGCCGGGCGATCTAGGAGCCTGATTACGTAGACAGGCTTCTAAACGTCCAGGTGGCTGATGAACTGGACGTTCTCGCCGTTGGGGGTCAGGAGGATGTTGTCGATGAGGCGCGTCCCGCCGATGACCACCGCGGCGCAGAGGGCCACGTGGCGGTTGATCTCGCCCCCCAGGGTGTCCAGGGTGAAGGGGTCCACCACCCGGCAGTACTGGATCTCGTCGGCTCCCGCCATCTCCTTGCGGGCGAGGGCGGTGAGCTGGTCGGCGTCCCGCAGGCCGCCGGCGAAGGCCTTCTCGGCCGCGAACAGGCCCCTGCTGACACCCAGGGCCCTGGCCCGGTCCGTCGCGGAGAGGTAGCTGTTGCGGGAGCTCAGGGCCAGGCCGTCGGCTTCCCGCACCGTGGGCGCCACGAGGATGTCCACGGGCAGGTTCAGGTCCTTCACCACCCGGCGGATGATGGCCGTCTGCTGCAGGTCCTTCTGGCCGAAGAAGGCCAGGTCGGGCTGGACCATGTTGAAGAGCTTGGCCACCACCGTGGCCACGCCTCGGAAGTGCCCAGGGCGGAACTCGCCGCACAGGACGTCCGCGATGGGACCCACGGAGATGGAGGTGCAGAAGCCCGTGGGGTACACCTCCGCGGCCTCGGGCATGAAGAGGATCGCCACGCCCAGGCGCAGGCAGAGGTTCTGGTCCCGTTCCAGGTCCCGGGGGTACCGGGACAGGTCCTCGGTGGGACCGAACTGGGTGGGGTTCACGAACACCGAGACCACCGTGGCGTCGCAGCGGGCCGTGCTCTGCTTGATGAGGGAGGCGTGGCCTTCGTGGAGGAAGCCCATGGTGGGGACGAAACCGATGCTCTTGTGGCTCTCGCGGAGTGCCTTGAGGGCGACCTTGAGTTCCGGAAGGGTGCGGATGATGCGCATGCGTGCTACCTAGCGAGTGGGCTTCCAGGCCCTGACGAGTTCCCGGGCGGGTTCTGGAAGCATATAGGACTCCTGGGGTCCTGGGAACCTGCCGGCGCGCACATCCTCGCCCCAGCTGACCATCGCGTCACGCAATTGTTCGAATCCATTCATGTAGGATCTAACGAATTTCGGAGAGGGGCCTTCCAGGAGGCCCAGGATGTCATGAAATACAAGAACCTGACCGGAGCATCCTGCCCCGGCGCCGATTCCGATGGTTGGAATGGAGAGTTCCTCGGTGATGCGCTCCGCCAGTTCCGCGGGGATCCCTTCCAGGACCATGGCGAAGCAGCCGGCGTCCTGGATGCGCAAGGCGTCCTCCAGGAGTTCCACGGCGGCCCGACCCTCGCGGCCCTGGACCTTGTAGCCACCCATGGCGTTGAAGCTCTGGGGCGTCAGGCCCAGGTGCCCCATGACGGGAATCTCCGCCTCGGTCAGGGCGCGGATGACGGGCACGCGCCGGGCGCCCCCTTCCAGCTTCACGCCCTGGGCGCCCTTCTGGATGAGGCCGCCGGCATTGCGCAGGGTGTCCTCGATGCCCAGGTGGAAGGTTAGGTACGGCATGTCCACCAGCAGGAGGGCCCGGGGCCGCGTGCGGGCCACGGCCTCCAGGTGGTGGGCCATCATGGCCAGGGTGACGGGAAGGGTGTTCTCGAAGCCCAGACAGACGTTGCCGACGCTGTCGCCCACCAGGATCGCGTCCACGCCCGAGGCGTCGGCGATAAGGGCGGTGGCTGAGTCATAGGCGGTCGTCATGACGATCCGTTCGCCGCCCTCGGCCATGCGCTGCAGGTCGGGGATGGTGACGGAAGGGCTCGTGGGGGAGATGCGGCTCATGGATTCACCCGGGAAGTGGGAATCATCGGCAGGTTGGCCTGCGTGGGGCTCCAGTCTGCCAGAGGATCCGCACGCGTCGGCAGGATGAAGCGAAGCCCGGTCTCCTCGACGGCCTCCTTGAAGCCGTGGATGTCCGGACGGCCAAGGAAGTAGGTGTCGAACGCATCGGGAAGCCGGTTCCAGAGTTCCTGGAAGCTGGGCAGGGCATCCTGCACCCGGGACCGGGCGCCGAGCTTCTCCCCCCGCGCCAGCAGCAGCTGCGAACTGCGCGTCTCCGCCTCCAGCACCATGGCCGGGAAGTTCAGCTCGCGGGCCAGGGCCACCACTTCGCCCCAGGCCAGGAGCGCCTCGGAGACCACGGCCTCATCGGGCCCCGAACGGGACAGGAGCATGGCGTGGCAGTGCTTCCATTCCATTTCCAGCCAGCGCGAACCGGTGCCGTCCACGGGCCCCTTGAGGCGCTCCAGGTGGACCCACGCGGATTCGGGGGCGCGGGCTCCGGCCTCCAAGGTCTCCGCCTGGATGCAGCGCAGGCGCGCCATGCGCTCCCGCCAGACCAGGCCGGCCTCGCCGTAGCGGTTGGCGGCCTCCAGGAACATCCGGCGCGCGTCACGCCAGGCTTCCCGGAAGCACGCGATTTCCCCGCCCATGAAGACCATGTCGCCCAGTTCCATGGGTGTGGCCTTCTCCGGCGGAATCTCCGAAGCCTTGAGAAGCAGGAACTCCGCCTGGACCCCGTCCCCCAGCGCCGCCAGGGTCCGCGCCTTCCACACCAGGGCCCGCGAGGCCAGGGGCCGGTCACCCATGGACTGGTAGCGGCGCAGCGCGCTGTCGATGTGGGCGAGGGCCGGGCCCAGGAGCTGCTGGCAGCTGCGGAGGGTGCCGATGGCGAGGTGGCAGCCCGCCTTGAGCTCCTCGTCGTCGAGGCTGCGGGCCAGACCCAGGGATTCGTTCATGTACTGGTAGGCGGCGTCCATCTGGCCGAGGCCCATGTGGATCTGCCCCAGCGTGTCCAGGACCACCACCAGGCGCCGCCGGTCGCCTTCGTGCTCCAGGAAGCGCTTGGCCCCGTGCAGGGTGCTCACCGCATGCTGAAACTGCGCCCGCTGCCCCTGGACCCTGCCCAGCTCCAGCAGGAGCGCCACCTGGTCATGGTGGCCGGCGCCCCCGTCCTTCTGGGTCAGCAGCTGCAGGCCCTCCTCCAGGGCCTTGATGGCCTTGCCGCCGAACCCCTGGGCCTGGTGGAGCCGGCCCAGCGCGAGGCGCAGCCGTGGCTGCTCCACGTGGAAGGGGTGGTCCGCGAGGCTGGCCGCGGCGGCGCGGATGGAAAGGTGGGCTTCGTGGAAGCGCCGCAGCCGGATCTCCAGGAACGCCTTCTTGCGGTGGAGCCGTCCCGCCTGCTCCTCGGCGGTGTCGCCGGGCCCGGGGTTCCCCAGGGCCTGGAGCGCCTTGTCCACGGCCTCCCAGGCCAGTTCGTACGGCGACCGCGTCCCCGCGGCCTCCCAGGGCAGGCGCTCACCCTCGGGGCCCTGGCACCAGGCGTCGCTGAGGAATTCCCAGAGGCGGGCCTGCTGGCGTGGATCGGGATCCAGGACCAGGGCCTCGGCCACCACCGTCTCCGCCTCCAGCGGGCCCGGCAGTTCCCGGTCCAGGGCGGCGATGACCTGGGCCAGGGCGGTCTTCTGGTCCTGGGCGCAGGCCTGCAGGCGCACGGAAAGCACCGGCCGGCGCCCCTCCTCCTCCAGGGCCTTCAGGATGGCCCGGGACAGGCGCTGGGCCTCCTCGGGCGGCATCTTCTCCAGGACCATGTCCTTCACCTGGGAACCGGCGATGCGGTAGGCCCCCTCGGCGCGCAGGGCCAGGCGCGCATTGGCCAGGGCGTGGAGCGGCTCCTCCACCACGTCGGTCTCCAGACCCAGGATCCGCCCCAGCAGCAGGGCCGTCATGGGCTGTTCGGTCAGCGCCAGCACCCGCGCGGCCCCCAGGGTCGCCTCCGCCAGCCGCTCGATGCGGCCCGCCAGGATCCCCTGGGCCTGGCCCTCCTGCGGCTCCATGGGCGGCAACCGGTCCAGGGTGCTGGTCCAGCGCCCCCCGGCGTGCACCAGTCCGCCCTGGCTGTGGATCCGCTCCAGGATGCTGTGCAGGAGGCCCGGGTTGCCCAGGGAGGACGAGCATACGTCCTCCACGAGGCTGGCCGGCAGGGCGTGGGGCCCGAGCATGTCCCCCAGCAGTTCCGGCAGGACGGCGTCCTCGAGGCGGTCGAGGATGACGGTGGCCGTGGAGGGGTTGTTCTGCATCGTCTCCAGGTAGAACTTCAGTCCCGCGCAGGCGCCCATGCCCCGGAAGGTGAGGAGCCATCCGATCTTGGAGTGGCCCACCAGCCCGCGGAGAAGGTCGAGGATCTCGGGGGTGATCCGTTCCATGCCCCGGATCACCAGGAGCCGGGGATGCCGGGCATGGGCGAAGGCCAGCGTGCCCAGGGCCGCGTCCACCTCCTCCACTTCCAGTTTGCGGTCCGCGAAGCCCGGCCTGCGCCCGCCCCGCAGGAAGGCGAAGGTCGCCATTCGCCGGGACAGCGCCTTGGCGATGCCGGGGTCGGCGGCGTAGAGGTCCGCCTCCATGCCGCAGATGGCCTCCTGCAGAAGGCGTTCCAGGAAGGCGCCCGCCTTCTCATCCGGGAGGAGCTCCAGGGTGGACACCCAGATTCCCTCCGTCTCCGCGGCGGCGGCGGCCCAGTCGCAGAGCCGGCCCTGGCCCAGCCCGTCCTCGCCCTGGAGCAGGATCACCCGTTCCATGGGCACCGGGGAGCCCAGGCCGAACATGAGGGACTTCAGGTAGGTGAGTTCCTGGCCCCGCCCGCGGATGGGCAGGCCGGCGGCTTCCACCAGTTCGGGCACGGCCTCCCACAGGCGTTCGGGAGCCGGGCGCCCCGGAGGTTCGTCCGGCAGCGACACCAGGCCGTCATGGCCCCAGGGGGCGGTGCCCAGCACCCGCGGCACCAGGATCCTGCCCGCCTTCACCCCGATCACTTCCGGGGCCAGGAGGCGCGGCACCTGGGTGCGGCCCATGGTCTCCCGCACCGTGGACACCAGGCTTTCCCGCCCGGCCGGGTCCTCCCCGGACCACAGGCGAAGGAAGGGAACCCCTTCCAGTTCCTGGAGGAACCAGGCCAATTTGTCGTCGAACCCCATGTGGCAGGGGCCGGTGTCGATGGGTTCCCCTTGGCTGAACCGCCGAAGGAAGTCCTCCCGGATGCTGTCGAGCACCTTGGGGGACGGCAGGGGCTCCCACAGCTGCAGCAGGTGCCGGGGACCCTCCCCGTCCTTGCGCACGATCCACCAGACGCAGCCCTGGCTGCCCTCCGGCACCGGGAGCTCCTGGACCGCCGCATACCAGCGGCCCCCCAACCGCCAGCCGCGGCCCATCACCGCCCGCCGCGAGGGGTGGGGTGCCGAAGGGTCGGGGAGGCCGGGATCATCCGCGAATTCTACCAGAAGGTCTCCTTCACCCGGCTCCACCCCTGGCCCTGCCCCCGGCCGGGTAAACACGATGGCCGCATCGTGTTTAGATGCCCGCCAGGCGCGGTCTTGCGCGAAATTTTCTTTTGACGAATGTGCGAGTGATACGCAGAATCAACTTCATTGTGTGTTGCGAAATTGTCCCACGACGTCATGAAGTCCCTATAGTTGTGGTACCCAATCCTTGTTCATTTGGAGCGTGCTAGATGGCTCAAAATATTGATGTTGTCAAACCATGGGACCAGCGGATCCTCCAGTGGCTCGATGAGGAGCACAGTGCCTCCCGGCGCTTCCTCGTGAGCGCCGCGGTATGGGTCCTGGTGGGGACCGTCTTCGGGCTGCTGGCGGCCTCGGAGTACTACTGGCCCGACCTGGTGCACAACGTGCCGCAGCTCCAATTCGGCCGCCTGCGTCCCACGCACGTGAACGTGGTGGCCTTCGGCTTCATCTCCATGGCCAACATCGGCGCCATCTTCTACGTGATCCCCGAGCTCTGCCGCACGAAGCTCTGGAGCGAGCGCTGGGGGAACATCCTCATGGTCGCCTGGAACACCGTGATCCTCCTGGGGATCCTCTGCCTCACCAACGGGATCACCGAGGGCCGCGAGTACGCCGAGCTGCCCTGGTTCCTGGACATCGCCATCATGGCCGCCCTGATGCTCTACATCGTCCTGGTCTGGGGCACCGTCCTGAACCGCCAGGAGAAGCAGCTCTACGTCTCCATCTGGTACATCGCCGGCACCACTCTGTGGTTCCCGGTTGTCTACCTCATCGGCAACCGGGTCTTCTTCGCGGTGCCCGGCATCGGCGACGCCATCTCCAACTGGTTCTACGGCCACAACATCCTGGGGCTCTGGTTCACCACCAACGGCATCGGCCTCCTCTACTACTTCCTGCCCAAGATCACCCGCAACCCGCTCTACTCCCACCTGCTCTCCATCGTGGGCTTCAGCACCATCGCCATGTTCTACACCCCCACCGGCACCCACCACCTGCTCCAGAGCCCGGTGCCCGAATGGCTGAAGGCCGTGGCCGTCATCTCCTCGGTGATGCTCCTGGTGCCCGTCATGAGCGTCCTGGTGAACTTCTTCCTGACCATGAAGGGCAAATGGTCGATGATGACCACCCACCTGCCCCTGCGGTTTTTCGTCACGGCCCTCTTCTTCTACCTGCTGACCTGCTTCACGGGCCCCTTCCAGGCCACCCGCTGGATCAACTGGTACCTGCACTTCACCCACTGGGTCGTGGGCCACGCCCACTTCGCCCTTCTGGGGACCTTCGGGTTCGTGGGCTGGGGCGCCATCTACTACGTGGCCCCGCGGGTCTCGGGCCGGCAGTGGTACTCCCGGCGCCTGGCCAACGCCCACTACTGGCTGTCCCTCATCGGCACCGTCCTCATGATCGTCGCCCTCACCGTGGGCGGCCTCATCCAGGCCTCGGCCTGGGAGGAGGGCATCCCGGTCTACCGCGGCGTCATCATGGTGGCCCCCTTCATGCTGATGCGGGCCTTCTCCGGCCTGCTCATCGTCCTGGGCCAGGTGCTCTTCCTCTACAACGTGGTCAAGACCCTGGTGTTCGCCGAGGAATCCATGGAGGGCCCCCTCGAGGAACCCGCCGCGCTCCTTCCCCAGACCCAGCCCGCCCGCGTGCAGAACTAGGAGAGGGGAACCATGACCAGCCAGCGAGCCAACTACCTCTACCCCGCCCTAGGGCTCACCCTCATCATGGCCTCGATCATCTTCGTGGTGGTCCTGGTGCCCAAGTGGACCTTCCGTCCCCCCGAACCCCGCGACCTGCGGGACTACACGGCCCAGGAGCTGCGGGGCCGCGAGATCTACANNCAAGCGTGAAGGGTGCTGGTACTGCCATTCCATGGTGAGCCGTCCCCAGGACTGGGACCATGGACGCCGGTCCAAGTCCACGGACTACTACTACGACCCGTACCACCTGCTGGGCTCCGAGCGCACCGGCCCCGACCTCGCGAACATCGGCGGGAAGTTCCCCGACCAGTACCACATGCTCCACCACAAGAACCCCCGCTACGTGAAGCCCGGTTCGATCATGCCCCGCTACGACTACCTGTCCGAGCAGGAGCTCACCGACCTCACCGCCTTCCTCCAGAGCCTCGGCCCCAACGGCACCCGCGCCCTGGACGTGAAGGGCGGCAAGGAGACCTACGCGGCCACCGGCGAGACCAAGTGGGCCAAGGTGCGCGACTACACCTGGGCCAGCGGCCCCCTGGCCGGGACCACGGAGAAGGTCGCCGTGTGGCGCCTGGACGTGGCCCAGCAGCGCGCCCTCAACGAGCAGCTCTACGCCGAGCACAACGAGGTGCCCTTCCGCTACACCGCCGAGATCGAGGAGCTGATGTACGGCTCCAGCCACGAGGCCGCCAACGCCAAGGGCGCGCTCCAGGCCCTGGCCACCCCGGCCTTCCCCAACAAGGAGGCCCTGGAAGAGGCCCGCGCGCTCGACCCCGACGTGAGGGCCTGGGTGGAGAACAGCTTCAAGGAGGGCGAGATCTCCGGCAAGAACCGGCTCCTGGCCAACTACGGCAAGGGCCTGTTCAACAACCAGTGCGCCCCCTGCCACGGCATCGCCGGCAACGGCAAGGGGCAGGCCGCCTTCACCATGACCAAGCGCCCCGCCAACTTCGACGAGGACAAGTTCGCCACCTACACCACGGACACGTGGTACTGGCGCATCAGCCGCGGCGTCCCCGGCACCCAGATGCCGCGCTGGGAGTTCACCCTGGACGCCAACCAGCGGCTCACCCTCGCCGCCTTCCTCAAGTACGTGGCCCAGAACAAGGGCCTCGGGAAGCTGCAGGGCGAAGAGAGCGACTACGGCAAGGCCCCGGGCGCCCCTTCCGCGCCCGCCAAGTGAGGTTTCGATGACCACCGATCCCAGCAAGGACAACCGGGAAGACGAGGACCTCATGGAAGAGGTTTCCGGAACCAAGGTCGGCCACGGCAAGGCCCCCTTCGCCCTCGTGATCATGTATCTCGTCATCCTCATCTGGGCCGTCCTGGCCTGGATCCGGCCCAGCGGCACCTAAGGAGCGGACGATGAACCTGCGACCCCTCCTCCCCGCCCTGGCCCTGGTGGCCGCGCTCCTGACCCCCGGTTGCTCCGACCAGGGCCTCAGCACCAAGCGCGCTGCCGGACAAGGTGTCGTCCTCTCCGCCACCGCCGCCCCCGCGGGCCTTGAACCCGGCGCCGAAACGCCCTATCCCCTGGGCCTCCCCTCCGCCCTGAAGGGCCGGGCCACCTATACGGCCAACTGCGCCTCCTGCCACGGCACCTACATCACCGCCGCCGAGCAGCAGGACCTGCAGAAGCAGGCCGCCCTGCCCCGCACCCACGCCGACTTCGGCCGCAAGGAGGCCGAACTCAAGGCCGAGGGCCGCTGGCCCGTGCAGCCTTCCAAGGTCGGCCCCGACTTCGCGTCCCGGGCCTGGCGCTTCGAGCGCACCCCCGGCCAGCTCTTCCAGCTCATCGCCTACGGCAAGGCCCTCAAGTTCCAGGGCGACCCCTCCAAGGGCACCTTCGAGCACCCCGGGCCCACCGGCAGGATGGGCGAGGGCTGGATGCAGGCCATCAAGGACCTGCGCGGCGACCAGCTGGTGGCCACCGGCGACCCTGTTCCCGTGTGGAACGCCATCTACTACGTGTGGAGCCGGTCCATCGCCTCCGTGAGCCCCACCCGGTTCAAGGACGTATGGGACATCTACGGCCAGAACTGCTCGGTGTGCCACGGCGACACCGCCCAGGGCAACGGCCCCCTGGCCAAGACCCTGAACCCCCAGCCCTTCAACTTCTCCGACCGCAAGGCCCTGTCGCAGACCACGGACGCCTTCCTCTTCTGGCGCATCTCCGAGGGCGGCCAGTTCAAGGTGATCCCCGCTTCCGTCCGCCAGTCCATGACGGCCGAATCCCTGCAGTCCTTCGTCCACCAGTGGTCCGCCATGCCCAGCTGGCGGGGCGTGCTGACCGAAGACCAGCGCTGGATGCTGGTCGACGGCGTGCGCAGCCGAACCTATGAGCACGAGTAGGAGGCTCCCATGAACGACAACCAGCGACGGATCTTCCTCAAGACCCTCACGAGCCTGCCCATCCTGGGCGGCGCGGTCCTCGCGGCCAGCGCCCTCATCCGCTACTTCAAGCCCACCGCCGTGGGCGGCCTCAAGGGCCTGGTCGCGCCTCCCGACGAGGCCGGCAGCAGCATCCAGGCCGTGGCGGCCCTCTCCGAACTCACCCAGCCCTGGGACTTCAAGGAGTTCATCTACATCCGAAAGTCCGTGGAGTACTCCAGCCGCAAGATCCAGGGCGCCAAGATCCCCGGCTTCGTGGTGCGCCTCCCCGACGAGTTCACGAACCCCAAGGACCCCAAGTCGCAGTTCGTGGTCGTCCAGCGCATCTGCCCCCACCTGGGCTGCACGTTCAACTTCGTGAAGAGCCCCGAGGAGCTTTCGGGCGGCTACAACTACAAACCTCCGGCGCCCACCCACCCCTACTTC
>DBME01000259.1:0-8262 GCA_002298155.1 Holophagaceae bacterium UBA706
CCGCGGATCTTGTTGACCACCAGGGTGGCCAGGGCCTCGCCGTCAACGTCCTCGGCGATGATCAGCAGGGGGCGGCGGCTGTTGACGACCTGCTCCAGGAGGGGCAGGAGGTCGCGCATGTTGGAGATCTTCTTCTCGTAGATGAGGACGAGGGGGCTGTCCAGCTCGACCTTCATCTGGTCGGGGTTGGTCACGAAGTAGGGGCTGAGGTAGCCGCGGTCGAACTGCATGCCTTCGACGACGTTCAGCTCGGTGTCGCGGCCCTTGGCCTCTTCGACCGTGATCACGCCGTCCTTGCCGACCTTGGCCATGGCATCGGCGATGATGCGGCCGATCTCTTCGTCGCCGTTGGCGGAGATGGCGCCTACCTGGGCGATGGCGTTGCCTTCGACGGGCTTCTTGATCTCGTCGATGGCGGAGACGACGGCGTCGACGGCGAGGTCGATGCCCTTCTTGATCTCCATGGTGTTGGCGCCGCTCACGACGGCCTTGATGCCCTCCTTGTAGATGGCGCGGGCCAGGACCGTGGCGGTCGTGGTGCCGTCGCCGGCGATGTCGGAGGTCTTGGAGGCGACTTCACGCACGAGCTGGGCGCCCATGTTCTCGTGCTTGTCCTTGAGCTCGATCTCCTTGGCGACGGTGACGCCGTCCTTGGTCATGAGGGGAGAACCGAACTTCTTCTCGATCAGGACGTTGCGGCCTTTGGGGCCGAGGGTCACCTGGACGGCGTCGGCGAGCTTGTTCACGCCGCGCAGGATGGCCTGGCGGGCTTCTTCGGCATAGATGATGGACTTGGCGGACATGTTTTTCTCCTGAAGGGTTTCGCGGAAGCGGGACTAGGCGAGGACGGCGAGGATCTCGTCCTCGCGGACGATGACGTGGTCGACGCCTTCGATCTTCACTTCGGTGCCGGTGTACTTGCCGATGAGGACCTTGTTGCCGACCTGGACGGACATGGGCATGCGCTTGCCGTCATCCGCGAACTTGCCGTCGCCCACGGCGACGACTTCCGCTTCCATGGGCTTTTCCTTGGCGGTATCGGGGATGATGATCCCTCCCTTGACCGTTTCAGCAGGTTCGCTGCGCTTGAGCAGGACACGATCGTAAAGGGGCTTGATTGCCATGTTGGCCTCCATTTGAAGTGGGATCCCGGAGCAATCCGGGGGGCTGTTAGCACTTACTATCAGCGAGTGCTAAGGTAGAACGCCCATTTCTCCCTGTCAAGATCCAATTTGAGAATCTTAGTCATTTCAGCTAATATTTTATTACAAATCTAATTTGGATCTTTGGGGGAGATTGGGGGGCCGCGGTACCCCCCCGAGGGGGTAGGCTATAGACATGAGTCAGCTTGCCCTCCTGATCGAACTCCAGACCGTGCACGAGAACCTGCACGTCATCCACCGGGACCTGACAGCTTTTCCACCGGACCTGGCAGCTCTCGATTCCGAGCTGAAGAATCTTGCACGGAAGCTGGAAGAAACCGCCAAGGCCCTCGCCAGCGCGCGGACCCAGCAGGCCACCCTCACCACCAGCCTGGCCTCGGCCACGAAGCTGGAGGAGTTCTCCAAGGCCGCCGTCAAGGACGCCAAGCAGAAGGTGCAGTTCACCGCCGCCATCCGCGAGCTGGACGACCGGCAGCGCCAGAAGGCCGCCGTGGCCCGTCCCCTCAAGGACATCGAGACCCGCATCGAGGCCCTGGACAACGCCCGCACCGAGATGGAGGCCCGCCAGATCGAGGCCCGCCGCCAGTTCGACGAGCTCCGCGCGATCTTCCTCTCCGAGCACGAGAACCAGGTGGCGGCGGAGAAGGTCCTCCTCACCCGCCGGGCCGAGATCGAGAAGCTCCTGGATCCCACCATGGTCGTGAAGTTCGACCGGCTCATCCAGCAGCGCCAGGGGCGCGCGGTGGCCGGCATCGACCGGGGCTCCTGCGGCGGCTGCCGCACGCGGCTCCGCACGCCGTTCCTCGCCCAGCTCCGCGAGGAAAAAATCCTCTTCTGCGAATCCTGTCAGCGGATTATCTACGACCCTGCCCAGCATCAGTGAGTCCATGGCCATGAGCCAGCTGGAAGCCCGAATTGCCCGGTTGCGCTCCCGCATCCAGCGGGCCTGCGAGAATTGCGGCCGGAACCCGGCCGACGTCGAGCTGCTGCCCGTCTCCAAGCGCCAGCCCCCGGCCCTGGTGCGCGAGGCCGCGGCCCTGGGCTTCTCCCGCTTCGGGGAGAACTACGTCCAGGAAGGCATCCTGAAGGGTCAGGAGGCGCCGGGCCTGGAGTTCGTGCTCATCGGCCCCCTGCAGCGCAACAAGGCCAGGACGGCCCTGACCCATTTCCAGCAGATCATGACCGTGGACCGCCCCGAACTGGCCACGCGCCTGCGCGCCCTGGCCCAGGAACTCGACGTGGTGCGCGGCATCTGGCTCCAGGTGGACCTCTGGGGCGAGGAGACCAAGGTGGGCGGAGCGGACGCGGGCGGCCTGGAGGCGGTGTTCCAGGCCCTGGAGGGCGATCCCCGGCTGCCGGTCCAGGGCTTCATGGCCATCCCTCCCCCGGAGGATCCCGGTTCCTTCCATGCGCTGGCACGGCTGCGCGAGACCTGGGAGCAGCGGGAAGGCAGACGCCTTCGCCTGTCCATGGGGATGAGCGGCGATATGGAGGACGCCATCCGGGCGGGAAGCGATCAGGTGCGGATCGGCACGGCCTTTTTCGGCTCACGCTGATCCCCTGGGGGCCGCCTTTTTTGCCATAATTTAGGTTCGACCGATTTCAATTCGATGTACCCTTTGCCATTCCCAACCAGTCCGGCTAGGAGCCTACGATGGAATTCTGGAAATCACTTAGCATCAGGAAAAAGCTGATCTACTCCATCCTCGCGCTCACCACCCTTCTCGCGCTGACGGCGGGCGTGGTTTCCGGCCTGAAGCTCGCCGGCACCCAGACGGACCACATGAAGACCAAGGGGCATAGCCTATCGGCCGTTCTTGCCGAAGCCACCACGTCCTCCTACCTCTCCGACGACCTGGGCACCACCACGGGCGCCACGGAGCGGGCACTGGAATTCGTGAAGGACGACCAGGACGTGAGCATCGCCGCCGTGGTCTCCGTGGACGTTGCCACCAAGGCCCCCAGCGTCAAGTTCCAGAAGCGCTGGCGCGTTGATTCCAAGGTGGACACTGCCGCCCTTGCGGAGCCCCTGGGCAAAGGAACCCTGGAATACAACAAGAACGGATTCATGGTCGTCGCGACCCTCCTCGGCCAGGAAGCCCAGGACAACTCCAAGAAGGTTTACCAGATGCTCGTCCTGAACGACGCCAGCATCTCCAGGGAGAATACCAAGAGCCTCATCATGATGATCGTCCTCGGGCTGGCCATGGTCGGTCTCGGCTTCGTGGCCTCCCAGCTGCTGGGCAACGCCATCGTCAAGCCCCTCGAGACCATCCAGACCCGCATGCGCGACATCTCCGAAGGCCAGGGCGACCTCACGGCCCGCCTCGACGTGGACGGCAACGACGAGATCGCCCAGCTGTCGGTGCACTTCAACCACTTCGTGGAGAACATCCAGAGCATCGTCCAGCAGGTGATCACCATCTCCACCAACATCGCCTCGGGCTCCCTGCAGATGACCGCCGGCATGTCCGAGATGGCCTCCACCGCCGACGCCATCGCCCACACCGCCGAGAACCAGAAGTCCAGCGTCCGCCAGGCCAACGACAGCGTCGGCACCATCGCCAACTCCTCGAAGGTCATCTACTCCACCGTGGCCGACGCCCTGAACGTGTTCGACCAGGCCCAGGACGCCGCCGGCAAGGGCGGGACGGCCGTGGGCGCCGCGGTGAGCGGCATGCAGGTCATCAACCAGAACTCCAAGCAGATCGGCAACATCCTCAACGTCATCACCGAGATCGCCAACCAGACCAACCTGCTGTCCCTGAACGCCGCCATCGAGGCCGCCAAGGCCGGCGAGCACGGCAAGGGCTTCGCGGTGGTCGCCGAGGAAGTGCGCAAGCTGGCCGAACGCAGCGCCCAGGCCGCCAAGGAGATCACGGCCCTGATCCAGACCTCCAGCAAGAGCATCGACGACGGCACCTCCATGGTGAACACCGCCGGCGCCGCCCTGAAGAGCATCGAGGAGGCCATCCGGGCCAGCGCCGAGCGGATGAAGACCATCGGCGGCCAGAGCCAGACCCAGAGCCAGGACAGCACCACGGTGGTCAGCGCCATGAGCAGCCTGTCCAGCATCGCCGAGGGCAACGCGGCCGCCACCGAGGAAATGGCCGCCACGATCCGCGAAACGACCCGCACCGTCAACGAACTCAGCAACCTGGCCGAGACCCTCAACAACCTCGTGTCACGATTCAAGGTTTAGAAACTCACCTTTCCCTTGGTGCTGCCGATAAGTCTTCTGCATCGCCCATCTCCTGGAGGTAGCCAATGGGGTTCAAAACCACAGCTCTACTAGCGCTGGCCTTTGCAGCCACGGGCCTCTCCGCTGGGGATCTGCCCGCCAACGTCCAGGCCAAGTTCATCAAGATCCTGGCCAGCAGCGCGGGTTCCGCGGGCAAGGTCGCTTGCAAGGACGCCGCCCTGGCCGGAGAGCTGGCCAAGGTGGAAGTCACCGCTGACGGCGGCTCCAAGGTCGCCTGGGCCAGTTCCGAAGGCGAGGTCAAGGCGCTCAAGGGCGCCGGCAAGCTCGTCATCTGCGGCAAGCTGGAATGGCTTCCCGCGGGGGGCGCCATCGCCATCGTCGAGGAAGGCGGGAAGCCGCAGATTTATCTGCATATGGGCAATATCGCGGCCTCGGGCGTGACGCTGTCGGACGCGGTGCTCAAGATCGGCAAGAAGCTCTAAATTTAATCATACCTCCAATTAGGACCGGCATCCTCCCCGATGCCGGTCCTGGTTTCGTTTAAGCCATTAGTGGGCCTGGTATTGAATCCAATGGTTTCACCCCCTGCGCCCTTCCATTCCCGACAACCTAAAGCCAAAATCTTCTCCTCAGCGACCCTCCGCGAGAGAAGATTTTGTCGAATTTATTCGCAGGACTTCCGGGATGCTGCACCAGGGGGAAACATGGATAGTGGGGCGGTTCAGCCGGCCATGATCGGGTGGTGGAGGGCAAGGCCGCTCAGGACCTTGCCGCCGGTGCCCGGGGGGTTCTCCAGGCAGGTCCAGATCATGGCCTTGGCCACCTGCTCGGCCTGGATGGGGGCGTAGCGCCAGATGGTGCGGGACTGGGGGGCCAGGAGCTTGGCGGCGGCCAGGTAGGGCCTGGCCAGGAAGATGGCCGAAAGGCGTTCGGCAAGCCGGAACTCCTCCCGGGGGCCCAGGAGGAGCGAAGGGCGCAGGATCAGGTACGGCAGGCCGCTGTCCACCAGCACCCGCTCGGCCTCGGCCTTGGTTTCCAGGTAGAGGCCGCGGGGGTGGTTCGCGCCGGCGCTGGAGACCAGGGCGAAATGCGGCTTCTCGGGCAGCTGGGCCAGGCGGTGGATGAGGGCCGCGGGGATGCCCAGGTCCACGTCCCGGAAGGCCTCCGGGGATCCGGCGCGCTTGAGGGTGGTGCCGATGGCGCAGAAGAGGAGGTCGCAGGGGATCTCCGTGCCCAGGCGCGCCAGATCGGCGTCGGAATGGTAGTCGAAGACCACTTCCTTCACCCGGCCCGACAGGCTCCGGAGGGTTCCCGGGCGGCGGACCAGGGCGGTGAATTCCACCTCCCGGCGCTCGTCGAGCTGGCGCACCAGCTCACGTCCCACGAGGCCGGTGGCCCCGGCGATGACGATCTGCTTCACTCGCTTGCCTCCTTGGAAATGGCCAGAAGCAGGCCCAGCGAGGCGAGGCTCGCGATGAGGCTGGAACTGCCATAGCTGATGAAGGGGAGAGGGATGCCCTTGTTGGGGGCCAGGCTCAGGACCACGCTCAGGTTCATGAGGGCCTGCACCACCAGGAGCAGCATGAAACCCATGGCGCAGAGCTTGAGGAAGCTGTCACGCACGCGCCGGGCGATGCGGTAGCCCCGCCAGAGGATGCCCACGAAGAGCGCCAGCACCAGGACGCTGCCGATGAGCCCGGCCTCCTCGGAGATCACGGCATAGATGAAGTCCGTGTGGGCTTCGGGAAGGTAGTTGAGCTTCTGCATGGAACCACCTAGTCCCACGCCAGTTAGGCCACCATTGCCAACGGCGATCAGGCTCTGGAGCGCCTGGTGGCCCTTGCCCAGGGGGTCGGCCTCGGGGTTCAGGAAGCTCAGAACCCGGGCCCGGCGGTAAGGCTCGAACCACACGAAGGCGAAACCGATCGCGCCCAGGGCCGGAGCCGCCACCGCGAAAATCCACCGGTGGGCGCCGCCCAGGAAGGTCACCAGCAGGGCCACGGCCAGGATGAGGAAGGTGGTGCCGAAGTCCGGTTCGCGCAGGATCAGGGCCAGGGGCACCATGAGGATGGCGAAGAGGGTCACCAGCTTGGGGATGGATTCCTGCCCCTTGGCCCACACATCGCGGTGCCTGACCATCCACCAGGCCGTGATGAGCACGGAGATGGGCTTGAAGAGCTCCGAGGGCTGGATGCTCAGGCGGGAGAAGCGGATCCACCGGTGGGCGTGGTTGATGGCCGGAAAGAAGAAGACCAGCCCCAGCGCCACCAGGAAGATGCCGTAGAGCACCTGGAGGATGCGCGGGTTGTCCCGCAGGAGGGACAGGTCCACCTGGCTAAGCGCCAGCATGATGGCGATGCCCACGAAGCCGCCCACCAGCTGGTTCACCAGGAACGTGGTGGAGGCGCTGTGGTTCTTGAAGGCGGAGGCGGAGAAGACCCACACCATGCCCACGGCCATGAGGACCAGGGCGAACAGCAGGAGGAGTCGATCGATGGGACGGCGGACGTCGGGGCTCAAGGCAGGCCTGGGGAAGTTGGGACCACCATTCTAGCCGGGATCAGAGTACCAGGCGCTCCTGGTATTCCCCGAACACGCCGCGCATGGCGTCGCACACCTCGCCGACCGTGGCTTCGGCCTTCACGGCGGCCAGGATCAGGGGCATGAGGTTCTCGGTGCCCTTGGAGGCCTGGGACAGGGCTTCCAGGCGGGAGGCCACGGCGCCGTTGTCGCGCTCGGCGCGGTACTGGGCCACCTGGGCCCGGCGGCGGGCCCCCAGGGCCTCGTCCACGCGCAGGAGCTCGGGCTTGGCCTCGTTCTGGATGGTGAACTTGTTGACGCCCACCACCACGTGCTCGCCCTTCTCGACGCCCTTCTGGAAGGCGTAGGCGGCGTTCTGGATCTCGCGCTGGGGCAGGCCCTTCTCGATGGCCGACACCATGCCGCCGGCCTCGTCCACCTTGGCGATGAGGGCCATGGCCTGCTTCTCGAGCTCGTCCGTGAGGCTCTCGATGAGGTAGCTGCCCGCGAAGGGGTCCACCACGTCGGCGATGCGGGACTCGTAGGCCAGGATCTGCTGGGTGCGCAGGGCGATGCGGGCGCTCACCTCGGTGGGCAGCGCCAGGGCCTCGTCGCGGCTGTTGGTGTGCAGGCTCTGGGTGCCGCCCAGGACGGCGGCCATGGCCTGCACCGTGGTGCGCACGATGTTGTTGTCGGGCTGCTGGGCGGTGAGGGTGGAGCCGGCGGTCTGGGTGTGGAACCGCAGCATCTGGCTCTTGGGATCGTTGGAGCCGAAGCGCTCCTTGATGATGCGGGCCCAGAGGCGGCGCGCCGCGCGGAACTTGGCGATCTCCTCGAAGAACTGGTTGTGCGCGTTGAAGAAGAAGCTGAGCCGGGGCGCGAAGGCCTCGAGCTTCATGCCCGACTGCAGGGCGGCCTCCACGTAGGCGATGCCGTCGGCCAGGGTGAAGGCGATCTCCTGGGCCGCGGTGCAGCCCGCCTCGCGGATGTGGTAGCCGGAGATGGAGATGGTGTTCCAGTTGGGCACGTTGGCCGCGCAGAACTCGAAGATGTTCGTGATGAGGCGGATGCTGGGCCGGGGCGGGTAGATGTATGTGCCCCGGGCCATGTACTCCTTGAGGATNNGGATGTCGTTCTGGATGGTGCCGCTGACCTGCTCCCAGCTGGCGCCCTGCTCCTCGGCCACGGCCAGGTAGAGGGCCAGGAGGACGGACGCGGGGCCGTTGATGGTCATGCTGGTGCTGACCTTGTCCAGGGGGATGTTCTGGAAGAGCACGCGCATGTCGCGGATGGAGCAGATGGACACGCCCACCTTGCCCACTTCGCCCATGGCCATGGCGTGGTCGGGGTCCATGCCGATCTGCGTGGGCAGGTCGA
>DBME01000259.1:8279-8919 GCA_002298155.1 Holophagaceae bacterium UBA706
GGCGTACTGGCGCATGGTCCAGAGGCGGCCTCGGTAGCCGGTGGGCTGGACGTGGCGCGTGAAGGGGTACTGGCCGGGCCGGCCCAGGTCGGTGATGGGATCGAGGTTCTCGACGTCGGCGGGGGTGTAGGAGTTCTTGAGGTTGATGCCGGAGCTGGTCTCGAACTTGGGAGCCCTCAGCTTGGCGGGGTCTTCCTTGACCTCCAGGCTTTCGCGGACCTTGCGGATGTAATCGGGCTGGTACATGAGGCCTCCCTGGTTTCGCCCAGGGTACCAGATGACGGTGCGTGAATCGGTCACAGTGCTCTAGACTAAGTGGCAAAGGCGGTTTCCATGGCAATCCACGCGCTTCCCCCCGTCCCTGCCCAGGTCCAGGTGATCCTGGGCGCAGACCTGTGGAACGACGCCGGGGCGCCCCTCCCGGGCCAGGCCGTGGCCGTGCGCGCCGGCAAGATCCTCGCCATCGGCCCCGAGCAGGACCTCCTGAGGAAATTCAAGGGCGCCACGGTGATCACCCTGCCCGGGGGCACCCTCCTGCCCGGCCTCATCGAGGGCCACGCCCATGTGGCGGAGCTGGGCCACGGGGCCCGCGAGGCGGACCTGGGCGGGGCCCCTTCCCTCCCCGAGGCCCTGGCCCGGG
>DBME01000079.1 GCA_002298155.1 Holophagaceae bacterium UBA706
GGCATCCCCGAGCTGCAGGGCTGCCCGGCCGTCGACACCGACGGCGACGGCATCCCGGACCACCTGGACAAGTGCCCGACGGTGAAGGGCCTGGCCAAGTACCAGGGCTGCCCGATGCCGGATCGCGACGGCGACGGCATCGCCGACGACGAGGACAAGTGCCCCGACCAGCCCGGCATCCCCGAGCTGCAGGGCTGCCCGCCCGCCAAGGCCGAGATCAAGGCCGGCAAGATCGACATCCACGAGAAGGTCTTCTTCGACACCGGCAAGTCGGTCATCCAGCCGCGCTCCTACGGGCTCCTGGACGACGTCTCCAAGCTGATCGTCGCCAACCCCAACGTCGGGAAGATCCGGGTCGAGGGGCACACCGATGACCGCGGCGCCGCCGCCCTGAACCGGAAGCTCTCCCAGGCCCGCGCCGAGGCGGTCCGCGACTACCTCGTGGGCAAGGGCGTCCCGGCCGACCGGCTCGAGGCCCAGGGCTTCGGCCCGGACCAGCCGGCCCAGTCCAACAAGACCGCAGCCGGCCGCGAGGCCAACCGCCGGGTGGAGTTCTCCATCCTCGGGATCGAGAAGAACTAGCGCCGTGTAGTCGTCCGGGGACCGCTCCCGCGAGGGGGCGGTCCCCGCTTCGTCAGGAGCCGCCATGGCCGACAAGCCCGCCGACAACCCCTTCACCCAGGTCCACGTGGTGGCCAAGGGTGAGACCCTCTCCAAGATCGCCGAGAAGTACTACGGCGACCCGAGCCTCTACCGGAAGATCTACGAGGCCAACCGCGACCTCATCAAGAACCCCGACCTGATCCAGATCGGCTGGAAGCTCAAGATCCCCTGAAAGGAAGCCACGCCATGAACCGCAGCCTCCGCGTCGCGCTCGCCGCTCTCCCCCTGGCCCTGGCGATGGCCTGCACCGACGCCAACAAGGTCCCCGCCGAGGCCGCCCTCAAGTCCGCCGAGGCCGCCGTCGCCACGCTGGGCGACGAGGCGTCCAAGCTGGCGCCGGACCAGACCAAGGCCGTCCAGGACTCCCTGACCAGCGCCAAGGCCCTGGCGGAGAAGAAGGACTACAAGGGCGCCCTGGCCGCCGCCGGCGAGGCCTGGCATGCGGGGCGGCTGGATCTGCCTTCCCTCTTCCACCGCCGGGGCATGCGGGGCGCAGGCGTGACCGAGGTGCGGCTCACGGGCCAGCCCCATCCGCCGCGCATCACCCAGCCCCAGGCCCGCATCCTCCTGGCCCTGGAAGCCGCCGGCGGCAGCCAGCTGGAAGCCCTGCTGCTGGAGACCGCCTCGGCCGGCCCCTCGGTTCTCGCGAACCTGGAACGCCAGGGGCTGGTGGAGCGGGTCAAGCGGGTGGACCTCCTGTCCCAGCGGCAGGAGGAGACAGCGGACAAGCAGGTGACGCTCAACGAGGAGCAGCTGCGCGCCGTGGCCGCCGTGGACCTGGACGGCTTCAGCGCGACCCTCCTCTACGGCATCACCGGCAGCGGCAAGACCGAGGTGTACCTGGAACTGGCGGGGCAGGTGCTGGCGCGGGGCAAGCGGGTCCTGTGGCTGGTGCCCGAGATCGGCCTGACCCCGAGGCTCCTGTCGCGCCTGGAGGCGCGGTTCCCGGGCAAGGTGGCCGTGGGTCACGCGGGCCTCAACGCCACCGAAAAGCAGGCCGACGTGGTCCGCCTCCTCCAGGACGGGGCGCCCCTTTTCGTGGGGGTGCGCAACGCCGTGCTGGCGCCCCTCCGGGACATCGGCCTGGTGATCGTGGACGAGGAGCAGGAGGGGTCCTACAAGAGCGAGGAGCACCCCCGCATCCACGCCCGGGACCTGGCCATCAAGCGCGCCCAGCTGGAGGGCTGCCCCGTGATCCTGGGCAGCGCCACGCCCTCGCTGGAAAGCTGGCATGCCGCCCAGAACGGGCGCTACCGGCTCCTGCGGCTCATGGAGCGCCCCCAGGGCGTCACCCTGCCCTCGGTGAAGGTGGTGGACCTGCGGGAGTGCTTCAAGGCCGAGCGCAAGAAGGTGGTCTTCGCGCCGCTGCTGCTCAAGGCCATGCGCGAGGCCCTGGGCCGTTCGGAGCAGGTCATGCTCCTCCTGAACCGCCGGGGCTACGAGAACTTCTGGATGTGCAGGGCCTGCGGCATGACCTTCGACTGCCCCCACTGCTCGGTGAGCCTCACCTACCACAAGGGCGCCTACCGCCTGCGCTGCCACCTCTGCGGGTTCGAGACGGCCCCGCCCGAAGTGTGCATCCACTGTGGCGCCGAGCATATCCGCGGGGTGGGGGAGGGCACCGAGCAGATCGAGGACCAGCTCCGCACCCTGTTCCCCGAGGCGCGCATCCTCCGGCTGGACCGGGACACCACCACCCGCCGGGGCTCCCTGGAGGCCGGCCTCCTGGCGGCGGAAATGGGCGAGGTCGACATCCTCGTGGGCACGCAGATGCTGGCCAAGGGCCACACCTTCCCCAAGCTCACCCTGGTCGGGATCCTCAACGCCGACCTGGGCCTGAAGATCCCCGACTTCAGGGCGGCGGAGCGGACCTTCCAGCTCCTCACGCAGGTGGCGGGGCGCGCCGGGCGCGCGGAGCTCTCCGGGAGGGTCCTGCTGCAGACCTACAGCCCCGACCACCCCGCCATCGTCCATGCCGTGGCGCAGGACTTCCAGGCCTTCGCCGCCGAGGAGCTGCCCTACCGCGAGGCCCTGGGGTATCCCCCCTACGCGGCCATGAGCCTCTACCGCAGCGAGGGCGACACCCCCGGGGAGGCGCTGGAACCCCTGCGCAAGCTCCGGTCCCGCCTGGAGACCGTGCCCGGGCTGCGCATCCTGGGTCCGCTGGAATCACCCATCCCCAAGGTCAAGGACCGGTACCGCATGCAGCTCATCCTCAAGGCCGCCGGCCGCGGCCCCCTGGGCGAGGCCATGCGCGCCGCCCCTCTGGCCCCCGGGGGCGCGGTGATGCTGGATCGCGATCCCCTGAACTTCGGCGTGTGATCGCGCGATAATGGGAGGCAGCCCCTCCCGGTGAAAAGGATCACGATGCGAACCGCCCTCCTCGCCTTCTCCGTCCCGGCCCTCTGCCTCGCGCAGGCCCAGCCCGAGCCGCCGCAGGCGGGCCCGCACCCGAAAGCCGCCGTGGACAGCCTCGCCCACGACTTCGGCCAGCTCGTCATGGGCGAGAAGGTCACCCACCGCTTCAAGGTGACCAACGCGGGGGACGCCCCTCTGAAGATCCTGGACGTCAAGCCCGGCTGCGGCTGCACCACCACCGTGGTGGGCAAGGTCTCGCTCGCCCCCGGCGAGAGCACCGAGCTGGAGGCAGCCTTCAACTCCGAGGGATTCCGCGGCCCCGTCAGCAAGAACATCGAGCTGGTCACCGACGACCCCGAGCATCCCAGTCAGACCCTCACCCTGAAGGCCTTCTCCGTGGCGGAAGTGACCCCGTCCACGGAGGAGGTGGTCTTCCAGGGGCTCACCGCCAAGGATCGCCGCAAGGCCTCCGTGCGGCTCAAGTCCGAGACCCGGGACACCCTCGTCGTGACCAGCGTCGACCTTTCCGAGTCCAACTGGCTGGGGGTGGCGACCCGCACCGTGGGCCGGGACATCGTGGTCGACCTGGACATGGTCGCCAAGAACCTGCCCAAGGAGGATGGGGCCGGTTTCGACACCATCGTGCTCCACGTGCAGAACCCGCGGCCCTCGGCCGTCTATCTTCGGGTGCGCTGGGAGAAGGCGCTGCCCGTGGTGGCCGACCCCGGGCGGGTGTCCCTGGACGAGCCCGCCGGCCATGACATCCCCTGCCTCTTCTTCGCCAAGAGCCGCAACGGC
>DBME01000204.1 GCA_002298155.1 Holophagaceae bacterium UBA706
CCGGCGTGGCGCCCAGCGCCGAACCCTTCGCCGCGGGCTGGCCCGTGCCCGAGGCCCTGGACGCCGCCGGCCTCAGGGAGGTGGTCGAGGCCTTCCGCCAGGCCGCGGTGCGCGCCCTGGCCGCGGGCTTCCAGGTGGCGGAGCTGCACGGGGCCCATGGCTACCTGCTCCACCAGTTCCTCTCCCCCCTGGCCAACCGGCGCCAGGACGCCTACGGGGGCTCCCTGGAGAACCGCACCCGCCTCTTCCGGGAGGTGGCGGCGGCGGTACGCACCGTGTGGCCGGAACACCTGCCCCTTCTTGCCCGTCTTTCCTGCAGCGACTGGGTCCCGGGCGGCTGGGACCCCGACCAGTCCGTGGAGCTGGCCCGGATGCTCAAGCCCCTGGGGGTCGACCTGATGGACTGCTCCTCGGGCGGCATGGTTCCCAACGCTGTCATTCCGGCGGGTCCGGGTTACCAGGTGCCCTTCGCCGCCCGGCTGCGGCGGGAGGCCGGCATCGCCACGGGCGCCGTGGGGCTCATCACCGGCGCAGCCCAGGCCCAGGCCATCCTGGAGGCCGGGGAGGCGGATCTGGTCCTGCTGGGCCGCGAGCTCCTGCGGGACCCCCGGTGGCCCCTGCGGGCCGCCAGGGAGCTTGGCGCATCCGTGCCCTGGCCCGCATCCTACGCCCGGGGCTCCCGGGAGCCGGTGCCCCTCAGAGATCCGCTGCCAGAGCCTGCCGCGTCGCGGGATTGAACGCGACCTCCACGGCCAGCTCGGGGTGGTCCACCACCAGGCCCACCGGGCGGGAGCCGCGGCCGGCCGGGAAGCGCAGGAACTGCACGGAGCTTAGCTTCTCCTCGTTCATCTGCTCCTCGTCCCAAAGGGCGGGCACCTTGCGCCCGTCCTCCAGGACCAGGGCGATGGTGCCCGGCAGGTCCCGCCAGCGGCGGAGGCGTTCCGCGCGCTCGCCTTCGTCCTCGATCTCGATGAGCAGCGTGGCGCCCAGGTCGTCGGGACCGCCCATCAGGGCGTTGTAGGTATCGAGCTCGTGGCGGATGTCGGCCTCCCGCACCATGCGTTCGGCCCGGACCATCTCCAGCACCTGGTACCGCACCGTCTCCCGGTTCTCGAAGAGAAACGTCAGGTGCGGTCCCGCGTGCACCCGGCGCAGGTCCTTGGCGGCCATGGCCGAGGCCCGGATGGCGTCGCGCTGGTCGGCGTAGGTTTCGAAGTCCAGGATCTCCTGGCGGGTCACATGGCTCACGGCTGCTCCACGGGGTTGGGGAATCCGTCCTTGCGGTAGGCGCGTGCGAGGATGGTCATGGGATGAAGGGCCCTGCGGCCCGCGTGCTGCTCGAATTGCATGCCGGCCAGGGGGCATTCCGTGGCCCACACTTCGGCCTGGGCATCGGCCTTCATGCCGTCGAAGGCCTTGGTCCCGATGCGCCGGCTGGCCTCGTAGCTCTCGGACTTCAGGGCGTAGGTGCCGTCGTGGCCGCAGCATTCCATCACGGTGGTCAGGGTCACGCCGGGGATCTTCTTCAGGAGGTCGCGGCCCTTGAAGCCCACGGACTGGGCCCGCAGGTGACAGGGGGCGTGGTAGGCGACGGGGCCGGGACTGGACAGGAACTCCCAGCGCGCCCGGGGCTCGTTGCGGATGCTCCAGAGGTACTCGCCGGTGTCGCGTATGGCGGCGGCGAGGCGCTGGGCCCGCTCCCGGTCCTCACCTTCCAGGAGCTCCGGATACTCGCGCCGCATGACCATGGCGCAGGTGGGGTTGATCACCACGACCTTGGAGCCCGCGTCCACGTGGGGCATGAGGGCGTCCAGGTTGCGGTGGGCCTGCTTGCGCAGCCCCTCGAGATCACCGTGCTCCCAGGCCGGCATGCCGCAGCAGGCCAAGCCGCGCACGCACTTGGCGCCGCACCCGTTCTTCTCCAGCACTTCCAGCGTGTCCTTGCCGATCTGCGGCACGTTGTTCTGCACGTAGCAGGTCTGGAACAGCACCACTTCGGCGCCGGGCGCCTCCGCCATCTTCCCGCTCTTCTCCGCCCAGGCCTCGAAGGTGGCCGAGGCGAATTCGGGAAGGTGGGCCTGGGGATGCACGCCCAGGATCTTGTCCATGAACCAGCGGTGCGCGGCGACGCGGTTCATGGCGTTGGCGAGCCCGAAGCTCGTGCGCGCCAGGGCCGCGGCACCGTCGGGATTGCCCAGCACCTTGTCCCGCAGGGTGAAGCCCTCCTTGCGCTTGCGCACGGCCTGATAGCGGTGCACGAGCCGCGGGAAGTCCAGGGCGAACTCGTGGCCCTCCCGTGGCGTGTAGGGGCACTGCACCTCGCAGAGCTTGCACTGGAAACAGTCGTCCATCACGCCGTCCCGCTCGTCCTTGTCCAGGGCCCGCACATCCCCCTGGCGCTTCTCGTCCAGGAGCTTGAAGAGGTTGGGGAAGGAGTCGCAGTACTTGAAACAGAGGCGGCAGCCGTTGCAGATCTCGAAGGCCCGCTCCGTCTCCGCCTTGAGGAGGTCCTCGTCCCAGTAGCGGAGGTCGGAGGGATCGTAGACGGTGCCAGGGCCCGCCACATAACTGATGCGGTGCCCCGGCGTCGTGTCCGGGCGGTCGTGGTCGAGGGGGGCGTGTTCGGACATCAGGCGATGGACTCCAGCATCTTCTGGAAGCGGCCGGCGTGGCTCTTCTCGGCCTTGGCCAGGGTCTCGAACCAGTCGGCGATCTCCTTGAAGCCCTCCTCGCGCGCGGCCTTGGCCATGCCGGGATACATGTCGGTGTATTCGTGGGTCTCGCCCGCGATGGCGGCCTTGAGGTTCAGGGCGGTGTCGCCGATGGGCAGGTCCGTGGCGGGATCGCCCACCGCCTTGAGGTAGTCCAGATGGCCGTGGGCGTGGCCGGTCTCGCCGTCCGCGGTCTCCTTGAAGTTGCCGGCCACTTCGGGATAGCCCTCGATGTCGGCGATCTTGGCGAAGTAGAGGTAGCGGCGGTTGGCCTGGGACTCGCCGGCGAAGGCGGCCTTCAGGTTGGCGTGGGTCTTGGTTCCCTTGAGGGCGGTCATGGTCACTCCTTGGAAGGTGGAGCCGCGAGGCTCCGGTGTCTCCTTCCATCGCAAGGGGTGTGCCGAATCCCAACGTGTTCAATAACAACACATGAGCAGAAACCGTGTTCGGTGTTCACCGAAATTTAGTTGCACACCGATATTTTTCGTTGTACACCGAAACCAGCCCGGAGCACCCATGGCCCTCAGTTCACCCGATCTCGCCCAGGCCCTCAAGGAACTGGCCCTGGTCGCGGGCCGCCTGCCACAGGGCGCGGCCTTCCTGCCCGCGGCCCTGGACGCCCTGGCCGCCATCGTGCCCTATGATCTCGCCGCCGTGCTGCGCCTGGAGCAGGGGCATCTGCGGGTCGTGTGCGCGCGGGGGCCCCTTGCGAACGGCGCGGTGGGGTCCCACTCCCTGGACCTGGAACGGTTCCCCACCATCGACGAGGCCATGCGTTCCGGCCTGACGCGGGTGATGACCGAGCACGACCACAGCGAGGGGGACGGCGACCCCTACGACGGCGTCCTGGACCTGCCCCATGGCCACGCCTGCATGGTGGTGCCCCTCCAGGGCGGAGGCCGGACCCTGGGCGCCATCACCTTCGACCGCGCGACCTGCGGCACCTTCGAGCCTTTCACGGTGAGCCTGGCCACCATCTACGGCCAGCTCATCGCCCTCACCTGGATGGCCCAGGAGCAGAACGAGGACCGCCGCCAGCTCCTGGAAGCGGAGAACCGCCTGCTGCGCAGCGAGGTGGTCGCCGCGGACGATGCCGGCACCCTGGCGGAACGCAGCCTCAGCCCCGCCTACCGCAAGGTGGCCGCCTTGGCCCGGCAGGTGGCGGGTTCGGAGTCGGCGGTGCTTATCACCGGCGAGACCGGCACCGGCAAGGAGGTGATGGCGAGGGCCATCCACGGCTGGAGCCGGCGCGCCGACAAGCCCTTCCTGCGCCTCAACTGCGCGGCCCTCCCCGAGCACCTCGTGGAGAGCGAGCTTTTCGGTCACACCCGGGGCGCGTTCAGCGGCGCGAACCAGGCCCGGCCGGGCCGCTTCCAGGTGGCCGACGGCGGGACCCTGCTCCTGGACGAGGTGGGCGACCTCCCCCTCACCATGCAGGCCAAGCTCCTGCGCGTCCTCCAGGAGGGCACCTTCGAGCCCGTGGGTTCCGACCGCAGCGTAACGGTGGACGTGCGCATCCTGGCCGCCACCAACGTGGACCTGGATCAGGCCGTGGCCGAAGGCCGCTTCCGCGCCGACCTCTACTACCGGCTCAANNGGACATCCTCCTCCTGGCCGAGGACTGGCTCTATCGCCAGGCCCGCCGCACCGGCCAGGGCCCATGGCGCATCCCGCCCCAGGATGCCGGCAGGCTCGAGGCCCATCCCTGGACGGGCAACATCCGGGAGCTGATCAACGTCCTGGAGCGCGCCACCATCCTCGCCCCGCAGGGGGACCTCCATCTTGAGCCCGCCCTGGCCGCCACCGCCCGCCCCGCCCCGCGCCCTCCGGCCGAGGACCAGACCGGGGAACTACAGAGCGTCGAGCGCGCCGCGATCCTCAAGGCCCTGCGCCTGAGCGGGGGCAAGGTCTACGGCGACGGCGGCGCGGCGAAGCACCTGGGCCTCCGGCCCACGACGCTTCAGAGTCGGATGAAGAAGCTGGGAATCAGCAGGACGACGGTCTTCGACTAGTTGCGCCGTAGTCGGCGAGTCCCTTGCCTGAAATGGGCGGCTCGCAGCCAGGATGGCCCCGCCAGGGTGCCGGGCCCCATGCTCGGCGAGGTTTTACTGATATGCGGAGTAGGGCTGTCCCACGTACTCGACCTTCGTCACGACAAATTGGAAGTCATATGCCCCCAGGTGGCCGTAACCCTGTTTGCGGGCCAACCCATTGGTAATGCGCATGGGGCGCGATGGCATCCATTTGCCCCTTAAGACAACGTCAACTTTGGCATCCCATTTGTCGCCTACGTGAAGGAGATCGTCCGTCTTGGCCTTTTCCGCTCCTTCGAGGGCGGATGGTGAAAATTCAACCCACGTATGCCAGCCACATTTCGGGTCCCCAAGTGCGGACGCTTCACTGGCAGAAAAGTAGACACCGGAGATCCGAATTTCATCATCGAATTTCCGATCTTCATTTGCGAGAAGGTCGCAAATATTTACCGTTCCCGTTTGTGCTTGGCGATAGGCGGCGTTGGGAGAAGCGCAGCTCAAGGATGCGGCAAGAATGAGTACCCATTTGGTCGAAGACATGACCGAAGTTATCACACGACTGAAAGCAGCGAGAAGCAGTCTCTGGTGAGGCAGCCCACGAATTGCGGACCTGAGTCCCCAGATGAAACCGGCCTTCAAACAGGTCTTCGCCATCTCCAGATTGGGGGGTGAATTCCAGATCGGGGCTGCGACCCACCACGCATGGGTTCAGCGGTGTGAATCCGGAAGAAACTGATCATACGCCGAGTTTCGCCGAGGCGCCGAGGACGCGGAGAACCCCACCCACCGCGCCGCAAGCATGG